>JAQBHK010000527.1:0-4029 GCA_032127815.1 Desulfobacterales bacterium | reverse complement strand
CCGAAGCGCTGGAAGTCCTCGATGAGGCCCTTGAGATAGATACCCGGCTCAAGTCCCACTGGGCCGTCGCCTACGATCTGCGCAACAAAGCCCTCACATATTTAAAAATGGGCCAACCGGACACGTCTGTACCGCTGTTTGAAAAGGCTGCGGAAGCGGCTAAATCTATCGGCAACCGGGTGAATGAGGCTAAAGCGCTATTGGGTTTAGGAGAGGCTCTTTTTACTTTGAAAAATAATAGTAAAGCCGAAAAAGTGTATACCGACGCCTTAAGCCTGGCGAGGTCAATGGCTCTGCGTGAGACCGAGTGGCGGTCATTATACGGCCTGGCTAAATTACGCCTGGCTGAGGAACAAAGAGAGGAAGCAATAGAATTACTCTTTGAGGCTGTAAAGATTATTGAGAAAGTACGTGCTGACATTAAAATTGATCAGCTCAAGGAGAGTTTTATTGACAATAAGCTGGCCGTATACGAAACCCTGGTGCGCCTGCTGGCCGATATGGGCAAGATAAAAGAATCCTTTGAGATGGCCGAACGGTCCCGGGCCAGAAACTTTGTAGATCTTTTGGGCAACCAGCGGCTCTCTCTTGGTCCAACCATTGCCCAGCAGCTATACGACCGCCAGCTATTAATAAAGTCAAAAATAAAAGAGCATGAAGCCCTGCTGGCACAATCCACGGAAGCAATTGACCGTGATACGTATAAGAAGGCCCTCGGTCAGCTGAACAGCGATTACAATGACGTCATGCTGGATATCCAGGCGGCCAATCCGCAGCTCAGTTCCATGGTAAGCGTTGAACCGCTCGAGGCCGACAAGCTTCTTGACGCCCTTGAAAAAGATGTCGCCCTGCTGGCCTACTATGTTCTGCCGGATGAAATCTTCTGCTGGGTACTCAGACCCGCAGGGATTAAGCTCGCCAGAACTCCCCTTGGAAGGGACACCCTGGGCCAGACCATTCTTGAATACCGTCGAATGATCCAAAACATAGAACCTTTAGAGAAGCAGTCGCGCCAATTATTTGACTGGCTTCTGGCGCCGGTGGCAAGTGACCTTAATGGTGTCAAGACTCTGGGAATTATTCCCCACGGACCTTTGCATTACCTTTCATTTGCCACCCTGTCCGCTGCCAGCAGTTATCTTATTGACCAATATGCATTGTTCTATCTGCCCAGCGCCAGTGTCTTGAACTATACTGTGGGCAAAAGAAGCCCTGAAAAAAAGCTCAGCGTGCTTGCGATCGGCAATCCCGATTTGGGAGACCCGGTGTTTGAGCTTCCCTTTGCGGAACATGAGGTGGAATCCATTAAATGGAATTTCCCGCAAATAACGTCTTTGACCAGAGAGAGGGCCACTGAAAGCTGGGTGGTTAACAACATTGAAAAATTCGGCATCATTCACATGGCCTCACACGGTGAATTTAACCCTGTGAATCCGCTCTTTTCAGCCATAAAATTATCAAAGGGTGAAGATGCCGACGGCAACCTGGAAGCGGCTGAGATTTTCGGCCTTAAAATTAACGCCGACGTGGTGGTTTTAAGCGCCTGCCAGACCGGGCTGGGCAAGGTGACCGGCGGGGATGATGTTATCGGGCTGAACCGGGCGTTTTTCTACGCCGGCACGCATACGATTGTGTCGAGCCTGTGGCGGGTAAGCGATATATCGACGGCGGTTTTAATAAAACAGTTTTATCGCCAGTATGCCGACCACAGTAAGGCCGACAGTTTGAGAATGGCCATTTTGCACGTCAAGCAACGGCACCCCCATCCAAGCTACTGGGGCGCCTTCACACTAGTGGGGGATTATTACTAATTTCCATCCATAAATGGTTATTTTCCCGATGAGCGGCGTTCTCCGCGGGTTTACGCCCTCGACGTACTAAAGTACGCCTCGGGCGAAAACCCTTGTGCGGCCTTGCTCATCGAAAAAATATCTCATTTATGAATTGGAAACTACTTAGTGCTCAAGTGTATTTATGGATGGGCTCTAAGTAGGGTTCAAAGATTTTATATCATATATTCCGGCGGTATAGTCAACGAGAATATAAGTTGCAAGTCTGCTTTTGTAACTTTATAATAGCAATGATTGAAGATTGTTAGAAAGTTCAGATGAAAGAGAAACAAAGATGGGAGTGTGCTGGATGCGAATTGTTACCAGACCGGATTTTGACGGGGTTGTCTGTGCCGTGCTTCTTAAGGAAGCAGAAAAAATTACAGAGCCTGTAAAATGGGTGCAGCCCAATGATATGCAAAAAGGCCTGGTTGACATTCGCAAGGGCGACATTCTTGCAAACTTGCCTTACGACGCAGGCTGCAGCCTGTGGTTCGATCATCATTTTACCAGCAGAATTACCAGGCCGTTTAAAGGTGCCTTTGAGCTGGCCCCTTCGGCCGCACATGTCGTTTTTAAGTATTATAAGCACATGTTGCAACGCGATTACAGTGAACTGATTGTGCAGACGGATAAAATTGATTCGGCGGATTTGTCTATGGATGAGGTACTCCATCCCGCAAAGCACCCTTATCTGTTGCTTTCCATGACGATTTTTGGACATGATGCCGCCCAGGAGCACTATTGGAACAGATTGGTAGAATTACTCAGAACGTTACCCCTTGACGAAATTCTCGACGATCCGGGCGTCGAAAAACGGTGTCGGGCTGTGATTGAGCAAAATCAACGTTACAAAGTCTATTTAGACCAGTACACGCAAGCGATGCAACATGTGTGTATTACAGATTTTCGCCCTTTAGATAAAACCCCGGACGGAAATCGGTTTCTGGTCTATGCCTTGTTTCCCGAAACGGTTGTGAGCGTTAAGATACGTTATGATGATGACGCCGGGAAAAAAATTGCCGTCAGTGTCGGACATAATATTTTTAATAAAAACTGTAATGTCAACGTCGGCTTGATGCTTTCAAAGTTTGAAGGCGGTGGACATCGCGCGGCAGGTTCATGCAGATTTGATGCCGGCAAGGCTGATGATTATATTCCCAGGATACTGGATATTCTTTTAAAGAACGAAGCTTAACTAGTTGAGGAGTCGGGGAGTTTTCGCTGTAAGATCGCTCAATGGATAATCCATTTCGCTAATTCACTAAGCATTAAGGCAAAAACTCCCCGACTGCTGAACTAGTTAGATTTTTAAGATGTGCCAGTTGTTGCCAGGAGAAGGCTTTATTCTGACAGGGAGAAATGGCGTTATTGGTGAAGATAGGATCTGCTGCCAGATTGTAGCGCGATGAGGCCACCGCCCGTGGCCATAATTCCGTGTGAGGAATGGGAGAATAGTGGGCCAGTATGGGAGTAATGCCCGCTTGTTTAACCGTTTTGATGGAGCCTTCCAATACATGCAGATCCTGCCCCGGCAAACCCGCCAGCAGGTAGGCGCCGATCTGGCTTGTTTGAAATCCCGCCTCTTGGAGCTGCTCAACCGCCCGCTTAAATTCCGCCGCCGTTACTTTGAAGTCTAATTCCTGTCTGGTTTCAAATGCCGCCGTTTCCAGTCCCAGGCGCAAAGTTTTGAAACCGGCCCGATACATCAGGCGCGCAGTCCGGCGCGTGATCTCGCGGATATGCAGCGCATTGGGTGTGTGAAAATTGACCTGTAACCCTGCCTTGATGACCCCTTCGAGCATGGGAACGGCATGTTTGGGCGCATTGACAAGCAAAGCGTCATCATAGAAGGCAAAATCTTTAACGCCGTATTTTTTGTGCCAGCAGCGAATTTCTTCCACAACCAGCTCGGGTCGGCGCACCATTCTTTTCGAACTTAAAAAATGCGATGCACAGTATTTGCAGGCAAACGGGCAGCCCCTGGAGGTTAGCAGCGGAATGTAGTTGATTTTGCTTGCAAGCTCGAAGGCCGGGTAGGGATAGGTGTCCAGGTCCTCGGGATCAAAGGCCGGATGCACGTTAACGCCGGTATAATCACCAACAAGCTTGAGAATATATTCTTCTGCCGGCCCCGTGTGGATGTGGTCCGCAGCTGAATGTTTTTCAGCATGCTCCCGGCAGAGACTGGCATAAATGC
>JAQBHK010000526.1:0-7304 GCA_032127815.1 Desulfobacterales bacterium | reverse complement strand
TTTTGCAGCATATTATAATTTCTGACATTAAATCTACATGTTGTCTTGCAAACTTCAAATTGTTTTTACAAAAACCTTCCAATTCTTTCAAAGCTTTTAATGAACTTTTGGGCGCTTTTTTTTGTCCAAAATTAGTGTCGTATAATATTACATGTGTTAAGAAATATGCGTATAGGTCAGCATCTTTTATCGCTTCTTTTCTTAAAATGGGAAGGTATTTATTAAACCGTCCATATTCTTCTAAATCGCAAAACAATAAGGTTCTAACATAGATATAAAACAGAACGGCATCCTTTGAATTATTGACAGTCTTTATTTTGCCATCGGTTATGACTTTTTTAATCAATTCATGGTCAGCTTTGTATTTATCTTTGTGCCCCAGCAATTTTGTGTAATACCAATAATCCAATTTTGGCTGCAAGCCATATAAGGATGCTTGTTTAGCGACTATTAGTCTGATTTTTGAGGTAATGCTTTTCAATAATGATGTTGGCTTTTCTACCCTTTCCAGAATTGTTGAGATAACGCTTTCCAGGTATTGATCTAAATTTAGTTCTTTGAATTTTTCCGGCGCAATCTGTTTTAAGGTAAATAATATTGACAATCTAACAGACACGTTGTCATCGGTTTCTTTGGCTGGTTTTAAAAATTCTTTTAAAAAGTAGTCTGATTTTTCATTCATATTGACAAAACCCGGTGGTTGACAAGATTCCTGTTAGCGGGCATATGGGGGAATTATTTCAAGGATGGAAATCGAATGTCAATCTTTTTTATCCTGAATGTCCTGTGGATGAATGTTTCATGCAAACGCTAAACCGAGGCGTACATCATGACTGCAATGATTGTGAGGTTTGAAGAAATTAGTCGCAAGGATGTTGCTGCGGCCGGTGGAAAGGGTGCCAACCTGGGAGAGCTGGCCGGCCAAGGGTTTCCGGTTCCCCCCGGATTTGTGGTCTCCGCCCATGCCTGCGAATCATTTTTTAAAGCAATTGAACTCTATAAGGAGCTTGATGCCTTAAACAGTGCTAGCCCGGATGAAATAGACAAACAGTGCCGGAAAATCCGGGAGATTATAGAACAGGCTGAAATACCTCTGGATCTATCGGAGGAAATCCTTGCCACACATGCTGAACTGGTTAAAAAAAGTGGTAACAACATCGTCTGTGCGGTGAGGAGTTCCGCCACGGCAGAGGATCTGGGCGACGCGAGCTTTGCCGGACAGCACGCGACCTATTACTATGTGGATAAAGATCGACTCCTTACCATGGTCAAACATTGCTGGGCTTCACTCTTTTCTCCCGAAGCTGTTTCTTATCGTACAACCCAAGGAATCGACCACGGATCGGTGTTCATGGCAGCGGTGGTGCAGGAGATGATACTGTCGGAGATTTCCGGGGTCACATTTACGGCAAACCCGGTGAGCGGTTCCCGGGATGAAATCGTAACGGAATCGAGTTGGGGTATGGGAGCTGCCATCGTCGACGGCCGTGTGACCCCCGATCATTACATTGTTGAACGGGATGGATTCAAACTGCGGGAAAAGCGGATCGCAGACAAACGCTTCATGGTTCCGCCACGTCTTGAAAAAGGGAGCGCAACACGCCTCCGGGAGGTGCCCCATGGTATGCGGCAAAAAGAGACGCTTTCGCCTGATCTTATCTTAAAGGTCACTCAACTGGCAGTGCGGGCTGAAGAACATTTCGGCAATCCGCAGGACATAGAATGGGCCATAGCTGATGGGCAGGTTTATATGCTCCAGTCCCGTTCCATTACCGTGATGGGTCGCGAAGATATCGAACGGGATATCAAGGGACAGTATGTCGTCTTCAAGCCATTGATTGAAAATTTCACCGATCCGGTTACACCTCTTACCGCAGACTTTTATCAATTGTTTTTTGCTCCCCCCCTGTTCCGGATAATCAAGGGATGGCTTTATGTAAACGTCAAGGTTTTTAAGGCGATTCTCCCTGTTAAAATCTCCGATGAGGACCTGGCCGCCCTGCTTTACGATTTTGGAACAAAACCGCCTGACATGAAACTTTCTTGGCTTAAACTCCCTTATTGTCTTTGTCTGGCGTTTTTTGCCTATCTTACGTTTGGCGTATTCTATTCCCGGACCCGCGGGTTACCCGGCAATTTTATGGATATGTTCAGGAAGCTTGCTGAGAAAGTGGATCAAGACCCGGCCTTCGGACCGCTTGAAACAAGTGAACGACTACTGGCCGGAACCAAAATCTTTGACCCGGCAGGCCATCAGGTGTTTCTTGTGAACCTTTCGGCACCGCGCTACTTTTTCAGTATGCGCGTGCTTGAAAAGCTGCTGCACCGATGGTTGCCGGATTTGAGAGACGATGCTGCCTCTTTGCTTTGTTCCGGTTCTAAAGGCGTGCTATCAGCAGAGATGGGTCGGGGCATTTGGACACTCGCAAAAGAAGCCAAACAACATAAACCGGTCCGGGACCTGTTGGAAAAGCATAAACCGGAAAAAGTCCTGGCTGAACTTAAGGCTGAGCAAAAAGCAAAGGATTTTCTGGAACTACTGGATCGTTTTCTTGTAAAAAACGGGCATCGGGGACTTAAAGAACTGGAACTCAGATCACCCCGCTGGGAAGAAAACCCGGTTTCGGTCCTGGGAATGATTCGGAATTATATGCTGGTCGAGACGGATCCTGGTAAACATGAAAAAGAGGTCGATAAGACTCGTGACGAGCTTGAAAAGGAAATTCAAATAAACTTGGCAAACTACCCGCTGGAACGCTTCTTTAAACCCCGATGGCGAATGATCCGCCATATGGCGAATGTCACGAAATACTTTGCCAGGATGCGGGAGAACAGCAGATTTTACCACATAATGGGTTTCCACATCATTCGTAAAAAAATACTCCGGCTTGAGGACGAGTTTATGCGCCAGGGGAAACTCAAGTGTAAAGGCGACATATTTTTCTTGCATATAAAAGAAATTGACCGATTGCAGACCGGAGAACTCGCATGGAGAGACGTTGAAGACAGAATCCGGGAACGACGCATGGAACACATCCGGCGCTCCAAGATGACCCCTCCAAAATCGATCGGAGTAAAGATGAAAAAGACCGTTCGGACCGATGCACGGGATGTCGAAGAAGGGGAAGCTTTCAGGGGACAACCGGCGTCTCCCGGAAGTTATGAGGGGACCGCTCACGTCATACTGGATCCTTCCATAGATGTGGAACTCAAACCAGGTGAGGTTTTGATAGCGCCTTATACGGATCCTGCCTGGACGCCGCTTTTTCTCACGGCCGGAGCGGCTGTTGTCGAAGTGGGAAGCTACCTCTCCCACGCCGGAACTGTGGCCAGAGAATTCGGAATGCCGTGTGTGGTTGACCTGCCCGATTGCACCAAACGCATCCACAACGGCGTTAGGGTTCAGGTGGACGGAGATCAGGGGATCGTAAGATTAATATCTGAAGAAAAAGGAGAAGACCCATGACAATCGTGATCAAAATCATAGTCTTTCTTTTTGGCATGAGCATATGCGTGCAGTTGGTTGCTGCGCTGTATGGGATCATTGACCTCTGGTACACCTTCAGAACCGAATATCCGAAGGTCATTCGGCGTATTCTAATCTGGAGTGTCCTTACTATTGCCATTGCCTGGCTTTTGGGCAATCAATTAAGGCCTGCTTTTCTGTGGGGCCTGGCCGGATATGTGATTTTCTATCCTATAGCATATTCCGGCTTAAAGCTGTTAACGATACGGAACCAACGGTTGCTGGAGGGAGAGTAAACAGAATAAAATCAATATAAGCAACTGATAAGTCTAAATTCTTATTTTTTTCCCTTCTTCATTCCGGATATTTCTTTAAGGAGTTTTTCCAGATTTTCCAGTTCCCTCCCGTAGCCGGTCCAATCGCCCTGACGCAGATATGCGTTGGCTTTATTATAGTGGTCCAGCGCTGTCGCGCCGAGCTTGGATAACCCTTCACCCTTTATTTGAGGAATAACCAGGGAAGCCGGCTGTTTCGGGGTTATTTCAATGTCCAGGATACTGCTCAAGGCCTTGTCCAGGTTTTCTTTCATAATCAGGCGATTGCCAAAAGCGACAATAACTCTTTTGAGTTCCGGCAGAGAAGCGGCTCTTGCCTCTTCCTGCTGGGGACGCGCGCGTGCGACTGCTTGCTGGGGCTTGGCTCCATCGCCGGGCTTCAGGGTGCCGGTTGGGGACCTTTGGCTTTCTTCCTGGATGGCTTCCAGATATACCGGCTCCACATAGATAAAGGTATCATTGATGGGAATAGCCAATAGATTGCCCCGGATGACCCGGGAACCTCTCTGCCCCCACAGGCTCAATTCCCGGGAAATTTCCGTTTGCTGATCCACCCTGGCTTCAATTTGCATCGGTCCATAGACCAGTTTTTCCTTGGGCAGCTTGTAGACCATCAGGTTGCCGTAGTCGGGCAGGTCACATCGGGCTGCCAGCCAGCCGATCATATTATCTTTCTTGGAAGGGGTGAAAGGGGTCATCAGGAAAAATTCTGCCTTTTGCTCTTCGGGCAGCTTGATAATGATGTAGTAAGGTTCCATTTTCTGACGGCTCTCCCCATAGACCTCGTCCGGAATTTGCCAGAGGTCTTCCTGGTTGTAGAAGACCTGGACATCTTCCATGTGATATTTCGTGTAAGTCTCCATTTGGATTTTAAAGAGATCCTTGGGGTAGCGGATATGCTCTTTCAGCTCTGCGGGCATTTCCTTGAAAGGCTTAAACAGATTCGGGAAGATCCGTGCATAGGTTTTGACGATGGGGTCTTTTTCATCAATCATGTAGAAAACCACATCCCCGTTATAGGCATCGATGGTAACCTTGACGGAATTGCGGATGTAGTTAAGCCGTCTTGCTTTAAAAGTGCCTTTTGACCGGCGCGAATAAGGATACATGGCAGAGGTTGTGTAGGCGTCTTGAATCCAGTAGAGCTTTCCATCTGAAACAACCAGATAGGGATCACCGTCATAATCGAGAAAGGGGGCAATCGCATTCGTCCGCCAGTTAATCTGCCGGTTAAACATGATGCGGCTCTCCGGACTTAAATACGTGGTAAACAGTATCTGGGGATCTAAAAACTCAATGGCAAACAGAAGCCTTCTGAAAAAAGATTTGATGTGGATACCGCCCTTGCCCTGGTAGGTGTTATAAACGTTTTTGTCCCCCTTGGGATAATCGAATTCCTGGGCTTTGGTCTGTACCATCACATACGCATCCGTTTTTTCGCCATAATAGATCTCGGGGCGCACGACCTTCAGGTCCGGTTCAAAGGAAGGCGGCAGGTCTTTGATCAAGAGGCGGGGCAGCCCCTCGCTGGTCACTTCATTGACCGAGCTCGCGGCCAGTCCGTAGCCATGGGTATAGATGAGGTGTAGGTTGACCCAGGTATTGGCCTGGGGAGGCAGCTTGTTGACCACCAGCTCCCGGGCGGCCAGCATGATCTGGCGATACTGTTTGTCGACGATATACCGATCGACGTCGACATTGTTAAAATCGTAATACAGCCGTATGGCTTGAATCTGCCGGTAGGTTTGAAGCAGCGGGCGCTCGTCCCAGATCCGGATATTTTGGATCGTTACGTCATGCTGCGCAAGATCCCGGGCACTGAGCTTGTCGTTGACTTCAAAATCGACTTCTTTGATTTTATTCAGGTTGTAGGCCTTGCGGGTATAATCGATATTGTAGGCGATGTAGGGGGATTCTTTGGCCAGTTCATTCGGTTTGACTATAACTTTTTGGACCAGGATAGGAAGTCCCGTTCCCAGCACCAATACGACTCCTATCCAGACTCCCGCACTAATTAAGATTAATTTTGCCCTAAGTTTAAAGGCGTTGATAAAAAGGACTACGGCAAATCCTATCGAGACCAGGACGATTACCTTATAGGCCATAACCTTGATGTGAACATCGGTATAGCTGGCGCCGAAAGCCGGTCCCTGGGCGGAATATAAAAGCCCGAACATTTTCAAACGATAGGCCCAGGCCAACAGCAGCACAACGATTCCGCCCAGAAAAATAAGATGCTTTTTAACGTTTTCCGCAAGGGTGAATTTAGGCAAAACGGGTGGGGAGCCCGGGGCCTGATTGAAGACACCCTCTATTTGCAGGGCACCGTTTTTCAGATACCAGCCCATGGTGGCCAGTGCCGCCAGGACCAAAAGAATCAGCAACCCGTTTTGGATGAAGATGTAAAAAGGCAGCGAGAACACGTAAAAACCGATGTCCCGGTTAAAAACAGGGTCGGTGGTGCCAAAAGGCTGCTGATACAGATAGCGCAGGAGTAGATCCCATTGAGCGGAGCCTTTTGAAGCAATATAAAAGGTGAGAAACAGAACAAAAGCGGTCACCAGGGTTGTTAGTGTTGCATTGGAAAGGCCAAATGGGGAAGCGTAATCGTCGGCAGCTTCAAAATCCCTCCCTGTCCCGATGCGCCGGCTTAAACGATTGGCGGCATAAATGTTGACACCGACGATCAGGACCAAAGGCAGCCAGACCATCAATCCAAACCCGCATTTGCTCAACAGCATGGTCCAGAAAACAGGCGAAAAGCCCAAATTTTCAAACCACAACCAGTTCGGATAAATTGAAATCCCTATCCACAGCAATAGAACACCAACAAATCCAATACCGATAACAATTAATTTTTTATTCATAACACCCCTTAAAATAATATTGGCAAGCAGACACCCACGGGCTCACGCTCGTGGCACTTATCTAAATTCGAAAGTTAGTTGAATTTGACCTTTGTCAGATTTTTCTTGATATTCAATCTGTTTTTTAATGATATCTTTATCTATACCAACTGTCGATGAAAAAAAACCGGGAAACCCCCAAGCATTATTTTTAATTATTTTTACATGTCTTAACAGGTGTATCCTCACTTACGCTTCCATAAGTATGTAAAACATTACACAGTGTAAAGTTAATGTCATAGTTTTGGTGTCAGTTTTTCAACATATTGTATGGTGTAAGAATGCATCGACAAGATAAATAGGCGGGATCTTTGCTGAAAACATTTTTCGATTTCTACGAAACAATTGGCCTGAATTTTGCAGTTCTATAGTAACACAATTAATTGCTACTCAACTTTAACACCAAAAACAGAAACCATGTGATGGCCGAGAGCCTCCAATGGTTAAACTTAAAAAGAGAGTTTGAGGTAGCATTTAATATTCGTCTTCTCGGATGCACGTGCATCTTTTCTGCCGATCATCCTGAATATAATATATTACGAGATGAGCACAGGAGAAAATAACGGCATTTTGGGAAGTCATTAGGCAGGGGCTTTG
>JAQBHK010000525.1:0-3272 GCA_032127815.1 Desulfobacterales bacterium | reverse complement strand
GTAATTAAAAACATACCATTTTCAGGCGGGAAAAGTGAACCTTGGCCGCTGTCCAAAGTGAGAGTCAGGGTTCCGGGATCGAAACCCATTATACCTGCAGCCGGCAGCACGGTAGTATAGGCATTTGTGGAGGAGACCGTTTGATCACAGTTGAATGTGTAGACACCACCTGCTTCGGTTCGTGAATTGTAGGAATAAAGGTGGTCGTCCTTAATATTCCTTAAATATCCGGTGGCGGGCACTGTAAACCCGGAGTCACCTATAAATTTTGCCTTTAAAGCCGCCCCGCTTGTGCCTGTTTCCATCCTGTAAAAATAGGAGGCCATCTTCAGCTCGAACTGGCCGCCTTTGCCGTCAGGAGCAATGTTGAAGGTCTGGCCGTGTAGTTGTTCCAGAACATCGTTTTTTACCACATCATCATTTCTTATGATGCCATTTTCGTCATATTGGTAATCGTGCCTAAAGAAACGGTAGCCGGATTCGGCCAAGCTCTCCGCCGCTGAGGATAATCCGGTATCTATCTGACTAAAGAGGGAAGTATGATATGTGGCAACCATGGCACTTCCCAGGACCGAGAAGGCCATGATGATCGCAATGATCCAGAGTATGGCGAACCCTTGCTGACTGCGCCGACTGCGCAGGGTCAATTCATGTTTTTGGGAGATCTTAATTTCAAAAACTTGCGGCATAACCTTTTCTTTCTGGCGGAGCTAACCCGGATTTATGATAAAATTTGTTTTTGATGTTCTTCATGGGAAATTCAGGCTAATGACCAAATCCGCTCAGCCGATAATGTAATCGTGACCGGAAGGACTAACCGTGGTTACGAAATCAACCGTATCGGTAACATAAGCGTTGATAAAAAGGGTCAACGTTAAGACGATTTTGCAAAGGGCGCCCATATCATCGCTTACAATCCAGGCAGAATCATCACATTTTTGAAAATTAAACGTCATAGTGCTGACCTGGTCGATCAGCACTCCCTCCACATCAGTGTCCGCCGGTGTAGGTGGGTCATCACCGACTGCAATTTTGATTTCTTTTCTGGTCCCTGTTCCCACCAGGGCGATATAACGCTTTTTTACCGGATTGTATTGATAAACATATGTAACGGAACCGGATGTTATCGATTCAATCTCTATCATCTCGCCGCTTAATTCTTTAGTAAGACGTACCATGGCCAAGTTTGCCTTCTGGCTTACAGCGGAAGCTTGTTGGGAAAAGACATAGCCGGAGACACCCGAAAAAAAAATTAATGTCGTACCAACGGCGACAAAACCCAGCAGCACCAGGGATACAATGACTTCCACCAGCGTAAAGCCGGAATCGGAATCTATGTTCAAATCTGAAAAATACATTTTATTCCTCAGTCAGCAGCACGCGCATCGATCTGTTATTTTTAGAAGCCATAACCAGAAGAAACTTTGTTGAGCCTGAAGTTGGTTCCACGGGCTCGACTATTCCGTTGTTGTTAAGCAAAGATCCATCTCCGTCAACGTCACGAAAATTGAGAAACATTCCGGAGCAGGTAACGCTGTTTGCGACGTCGTCGAAACTGGACAGGGTCTCCTTGAAGTCCGACAAGCTGGTTCCGCTCTCTAATGCGGCTTTGTACCCGGCGGTCACCTTTGCTGTGACCTGATTGATTGCATAAGTTTCTTTTAAAGTGTTTATCGGCTTGCCGCTGTAAATAAAGGCCGAGCCCATATACTGCACAAAAAAAGCGGCTAAAACCGCACTAACGGTAATTGCAACTATAATCTCAATAAGTGTGAAACCTTCCGTTTTCGACATAAAATTTATCCTCTCAAGGGATAAAACCGGTTTCCGGCCTGATTGCGATATCGCCCGCCGATGAGGTGATAATGGTTCGTACAGCAGTCTGTTGTGTTCCGGACGCACCAGTGTTGTTAGGATAGGGTCTGCCCAGATAATCGAAAAGCACATAAGTCTCTTCGCTGAGTAATGATACACCAGATTTGAGCGCAATAGGTTCAGGATTGTCAGGGTCAGGGTCAGGTTCAGGTTCAGTTACGCCGGGAAAATATTTCAAGACGCCTCCTTGATTATAAAGGGTATATTGCGCCGGAGTTGTTTCGAAATATACGTACCAGTTGGAAGACGAACTCATGGCTCTGGACTGGGCATACCTCAAATGCGATTTGATTACCTCAATCTGACCGATCTGTTCAGTATCTCTCAAATTCCAACGGGTGACAATAACGACGCTGAGGATACCCATAATCAGCAGAACAGCAATAACCTCAATCAGTGTAAAGCCTGCATGTTTTTGGGTTTTCGTATCTGCCATATCCAACCTTGATTGAGGACAAGCTTAATTATCAGTGATTGATTATTGGTTTTAGATAAACGATATATCATTCCTGGCGGTTCCGGTCAAAAAGAATTCAGTGATGTCAGTTGATATTTGTCCGTTGTCCGTCGCAAAGGACATAAAAACAGGTATATACCTATACACTTGACATCTACACTTTAACGTCATAATCTTTGTTAAAAGCAAAATTCAAGTAACCGTTCAAAGGTTCAGAGGTGCAGGGTTCAAAGGTTCAGCCGTCTACGCTGAAGCTACGTCGTGCCGGAAGGTACGGGGTTAGTTAGTAAAAGTTAACGAAAAGAAGGTGACCCTGAACGGTGAACTCTGAACGCCTACAAATTCAAAGGAGAAAAACATGGAAGAGGTTAACGCCCTTACAATCAGAAATAATTTAGGAAAAATTCTTGACCGTCTAAATAAGAGCGGCGAGCCTGTTTTGATTAGTAAGAACAGAAAAATCCGTGCGGTTCTGGTTACCCCCGAACAATTTGAAAGGCGTTTTCTGGATTGGCAATCTCAGGATGAACGCCGGCGCTTTTTGGCTGCGATGAAACAGTTAAAAAAGTCAAGAAAGGGCAATATTACCACGCTGGCTGTATTGCGAAAACTAAGGGGGTATGATCAGTGATTTGGATTATTGACGCTTCGGTTGCACTCAAATGGTTTGTCGAAGAAGAGACCCATCCTAATGCCGACGAAGTTCTGACCAAGCTTGTGGATCAGCCCCTACACTTTGCTGTCCCTGAACTATTTACTTTCGAAGTTTACGCAGTATTGCAGCGTACACATCCGTCAGGGCTTGAAGTCTTTAGAAAAGCAATGATTCCGCTGCTCCAGGGAGGAATATTTAGACAGCCTATGACAGAAAAACTTGCCGTTGCAGCAGACCGATATACCAAAATGGGATTAAGCGGGTATGATGCCTGCTATGCCGCCC
>JAQBHK010000524.1:0-5591 GCA_032127815.1 Desulfobacterales bacterium | reverse complement strand
ATTAAAAACAATTATTCAAAAAGCCCTTTCCCTCAAAGATGATGAACATGAATGGGAAAAAGTTAATCAAAAAGGTTATGAGTCTTCAGTTCAAAGTATGTATGAACAAGCCTTCATTAAAATTAAAAGTTTACAAGGGCTCCGATCATCCGCATGCAGCTCAGCAGCCTGAGGCTCTGGCGTTCTAAGCAAACAACCTTGATGGCTTCGTAAAAAGTTCAAATTCAAGGCGCGGGATGAATTCAAATAAAGCGGCGTAGCCGCGTTTCATAAAATCGCAACAAGATTTTATTTATCGAGGAATTGTATGGAGAAAGAAAACGTTTATTATGCGACCGGGAAACGGAAATCCGCCATTGCCAGAACCTGGCTGATGCCGGGTACCGGTGAAATTACCGTTAATGATCGGCCTGTTGATGATTATTTCAAGGTTGCATCCGCAAGAGCGCTTATGATGCAGCCGCTGGTACTGACAAATACCGCCGGAGCCTACGATATTAAAATCCGTGTTCTCGGTGGAGGTTCTTATGGTCAGGCCGGTGCAATCCGGCACGGCATTACCAAGGCTCTTATTAGTGCCGATCCTGATCTCAGGAAGGCTCTGAAGCGAGCCGGCTTTGTAAAACGCGATGCCCGTGTCAAGGAAAGAAAGAAATACGGCCAGAAAGGGGCCAGGGCCCGCTTTCAGTTTTCTAAACGGTAGCATTTCAATTATTTTTGTTCAGATAAGGGGACAGGTAACGCCTGCCCCCCTTATTTGTGTTTCCATATTGGTTGGCGCTTTTCCAGAAAAGCCGCCATACCCTCCTGAGCGTCAGCTGCCAGACAGCCCACGACCATTGCATCTGCGGCATAATTGTATGCCGCCGGTTCATCCATATCTATCTGATTGTAAAAAGCCTGCTTTCCGGAAGCGAGAGTAAACCGGCTGTATTGCGCTATTTCCATGGCCCAGTTTCTGGTCTCTTCGGCAAGTTTGTCCGCTGCCGCAATACGGTTTATAAGTCCGAATCGCTCGGCTTCCTCGGCGGAAACAAAACGGCCGGTTAAGAGCATATCCATGGCCTTGCGTCTCCCGATGGCGCGAACAAGGGGCACCATGGGTGTGGAGCAAAAAAGGCCTATTTTAACTCCCGGTGTAGAGAAGCGCGTGCCGCTTTCGGCAATGGCCAGGTCGCAGGCGGCAACCAGTTGCAATCCTCCGGCCGTGGCAATGCCGTGGACCTGCGCTATGACCGGCTGGGGCAGCTTGTGCAGAGCTTGCATCATATCCGAGCATAATGAAAATATTTGGCGGAAATGATCGGCATCGTAATGGGCTCCTACCATTTCTTTTAAATCATGCCCTGCACAGAAAGCAGGACCGCTGCCCCTGATAATAACCGTCCGGATATCTTCATCCTTTGCGCACATATTCAGCTTGTTTTGCATGGCGTTCATTACTTCGACGGACAATGCATTCCGATTTTTGGGCCGGTTCAATGTCAGCCATCCGAGGGGACCATCTTTTTCAAAGAGTACAGGTTCCATTTTAGAGCCTCCTTGTGATTTCTGGAAACAATTCCGTATCAACTTACCACGAAAGCACGAAAATACGAAAGCACGAAAAGTTCAAATTTTTTCATGCTGTCCCTAAATTTCGAGAAAATACCCATGACTCTCCATTGAGCATGCCAAGTTCACATGCTATTTTATTTGTTGTATAAAGGAGGAAAAGATGAAACCTAAAGCCAAGCAGAGGCCCCGAGATACTGACAAGGCTCAAGCAGATTAAGAAAAGAACCAAGCTGTTACGAAGGAAGCAGAAATTTTCTTTAAAGGTTGCATAAACAGTTGCAGGAAGGTAAATAAGCTGGGATAAGGTCGGAAAACTGGAACGGAGCAGCAAAAAAACGAGTAAGGAGCAGCATTGAAAACAAAAACAGGAGTATTCATTATTGGAGCATTGGGCCAGCTGGCTACGATGGTGATTACGGGTGCATCGGCACTAAAAAGAAGACTTTGTCCGGCAACCGGCATGGTCACCGAACGTGGCGACTTTTCAGGCATAGATCTTGTAGATGTTGGAGATCTTGTATTTGGCGGCTGGGAGATACGCCGGACATCTCTTTTGGAAAATGCTTATCGTATTCTTGGCGATATTCGTTCCCTGAGCCCAAAGGAACTTTCAGACATAAAAGAAGAGTTAAAGCTGACTGCGGCTAACATCGTCTCCGGTACGACCGCTAACTGCGGGAGTGCTATCCAGGCCCTCGAAAATCCGAAAAAGAACTGCAAAAACAGTTCGTTAAAAGAGATCATATTACGGTTGAAAGACGATATCCGCCGATTTAGATCAGAACATAACCTGGCTACCGTGGTAGTGGTGAACCTTGCATCCACGGAACCGCCGTGTCCAGAGAGTGACGGCCTAATTGACAGAGAAAAATTAGAAAAAATTATTGAACTAAACGATGCCGAAGCAATTCGGGCCAGCACCATTTATGCGTATGCCGCCATCGACTCAGGTTGTGCGTATATTAATTTTACACCTTCTGACGGGGCCATGGTGCCCGGGCTCATTGATATGGCTGTGGATCGCGGTGTTCCGGTCATGGGCAGTGACGGAAAGACCGGTGAAACCCTGGTAAAATCTGCCCTGGCCCCCATGTTTGCCATTAGGAATCTGAAGGTGCTTAGCTGGGAAGGTTACAATATGCTTGGAAATATGGACGGCAAGATACTTTCTCATCCTGAAAATAAGCCTGCCAAAATAAAAACCAAAGACGAAGTTCTTCCTAAGATTCTTGGGTACAGCCCTCATTCAAATGTTTCCATAGACTACGTACCATCACTGGGAGACTGGAAGACAGCCTGGGATTTTATCCATTTTGAAGGGTTTTTGAATACAAAAATGAGCCTGCAGTTCACCTGGCAGGGTTGTGATTCTGCCTTAGCCGCGCCCTTGGTTCTGGATCTGGTTCGCCTGAGCGTATTTGCCCTTCAGCAAGGGGAAAAGGGGCTGATGAAACATCTTGCCTGCTTTTTCAAATCGCCACTCGGTGTGGAAGAACATAACCTTAATGAGCAGTATAAGATGCTTAAAGATTATGCTGCAAAACATAATGCCCTGGGGGCATAGCGGGGGTAAATCAAGCACACTGATTGTTCTTATTTCTTTAGCCCTGAAAAACCTGGTCCTCTGGGCCAGGAACTTTACCAGGTATTTTATCGAACAGTTATCCAATGTTAGTCGAGGCAACATGAAATTTTCTTTTAGTACCAACGCGTTTCGGCGGTATTCGTTATCCAAAGCTGCTGATGCCATTTCCCAGGCCGGTTACAGCGGAATCGAAATCATGTGCGATAAACCGCACGCTTATCCACAGGATATTGCCGAGACCGACATTGCTATCATTAAAGATGACATGGCCCGGAACGGGCTGACTATCGCAAATTTAAATACCTTCATGCTTTGTGCCATCGGTGATTTTCATCATCCATCATGGATAGAACCGGATCACGATTACCGGGAGCGCCGTGTCCAATACACGCTGGATTGCATTGACCTGGCGGCGCAACTGGGTGTTCGGACCATATCCACCGAGCCCGGGGGACCAATGCAAAGCATATCCCGGGAAGCGGCACTCGATCTTTTTATGGAAGAACTTGCCAGGGCGGTTACATATGCCGTGGAAAGAGAGGTTACCATCCTGATTGAACCGGAACCGGAACTTTTAATCCAGACTTCCCATGAATTTCTTGCCTTCATGGACCGGTTCGGCCGTCGATTCGGCTATGAGGGACTGGGGCTGAATTTTGACGTGGGGCATTTTTACTGTGTGAGAGAAGATCCGGCAGCAAAAATTATAGAACTCAAAGATTATATCCACCATTTTCATCTTGAGGACATCCCTGAAAGCCGGGAGCATCAGCACCTTCAGCTGGGGGAAGGCGGTGTTGATATCCCGGGGGTGCTCGACGCCATCGACCGCATCGGCTACCACGGGTTTGTGACCATAGAGCTTTATCCCTACCAGGATTCAGCCCCTGAAACCGCCCAAAGGGCGCGGAGGTATTTACAGAATATTTATGGCCCAAGTAAAACGAATGCGCTTTAGACTCGGATACAATACCAACGGATTTATTAGCCACTCCCTTGAATCAGCGTTGGAAATCATTGCACGTTTAGGGTACAGTTCCGTGGCCATTACCCTGGATCACCACGCCCTGAATCCCTGGCAACGGAATCTCGATGAAGAAATTGAAACGGTCAAAAAGCTTCTCAAACGCCATTCCCTTGCATGCGTGATTGAAACCGGAGCCCGCTTCTTGCTGGATCCATTATTTAAGCACGAGCCTACCCTGATTAGCAATGATGCCCAGCGCAGAAAGCTGCGGTTAGATTTTCTAAAAAAAGCTATGGATATTGCCGCAAGATTGAATGCCACCGCACTCTCATTCTGGTCAGGAAAAAAACCGGAGGATATGGATGCAATGCAGGCCTGGTGTTGGCTGATTTCAGGGTGCCGAGAGCTGGCAGAGTATGCTGCCAATCAGGAAAATTCTATACCAATGGGATTTGAGCCGGAACCGGGCATGTTCATCGAAAATCTTGGCGGGTACCGGAAATTAAAAAAGGAAATAAGCAGTGATTTATTCGGACTTACCCTTGATCTGGGACATGCCTTTATGACGGAAGATATGAGCGTTGGTGATTGTATCCGGCAGTACCGGTATGATATATGCAATATCCATATCGAAGATATGAAAAAAGAGGTCCATGAGCATTTGTTTTTCGGGGAAGGGGAGATGGAGTTTGCAGATATTTTTCAGGCTATCAACGACATCGGCTATACCGGTCCCGTCAATGTTGAACTGAGTCGTCACAGTCACATGGCCCCGGAGACTGCCGGGAAGGCCATCGCATTTTTGAAACAATTTACTTAAATAATATTCCGCTTCAACCGGATGTATCACTTGAGACCGCTTTCCAGCATCTTACAAAGTGTTCTTCCCCGACTTGCGCCAGAGTAGTTCCTTCTTCCCGGCAGCGCGCCTCTTCAAGGGTACATCTTCCCTGGAAACCACAGCCGGAGATTGGTAGAAAGGAGTCGGTAAAATCTCTTTCCGGCAGATGCAAAGCGGGTGTTTTGCCGGGATCAGGGTCAGGAATCGCCGCTAATAATGATATGGTGTATGGGTGACGCGGGTTTTCAAAAAGTTGTTCGGCCGGTGCAGATTCCATGATGCAGCCTTGGTACATCACGGCGATGGTGTTGCGCAGATAACCAACGACATTAAGGTTATGGGAGATAAAAAGATAGCTTAAACCGAGCCGGTCCTGCAGGCCTTTTAAAAGGTTGATGATCTGAGCCTGGATAGAGACATCCAGAGCTGAAACGGGCTCATCGCATATTACCAGCAAAGGCTCTACGCTCAGGGCGCGGGCGATGCCGATGCGCTGGCGTTGGCCCCCGCTGAATTCATGGGGATAACGGTCAGCGCTTTCGGGAGACATGCCAACCATTTGCAGGAGTTTTTCAAGGCGCTCTTTGCGTTGGTGGGCGTTTTTAATCCCTAAAATCCGAAGTCCCTCCTCAATGGACAGA
>JAQBHK010000523.1:0-6846 GCA_032127815.1 Desulfobacterales bacterium | reverse complement strand
ATGGCGGGAGAAATGAATGCGTCAATTGAATGCAGCCCCTTATTGGGACCGCAATTAATGGATGCAGTAAAAAATATTGTAGCAAGTAAGGTTGTCCCCAAAAGAATTGTAACTATAGAAGAAGATTTTGATCAAACAAACGTAGCGGCAGCATATCCGAAACGTGTATACTAATAAAGTGGAATATCTGCTATGCAAAAGATTTTTTCTGTCGGAATATTTATGCTCATTGTTGGTGGGGTAATGATACTCAATGGAGTAGTATTGGGAAACATCCACCGCAATCAAAAAATATACGAAACCATAACAGCACGAGCTGAATATATAAATGCACTTCAACCAATGCTCGATGATCTTGATACTGGAATCTGGGGTATCATTTCGGTGTATGATCCGACTGAAGCACGAAAAGTGGATGTTAATGAACGAGAACAATATAAAATATTGAAAAAAATACGAGATAATATCGGATTTGCGCTCGAACTTGCCGATGACCCTGAGGTGGAGTTGCGATTGCAAATGATAGAGCGTTCAGTGAAATCCCTTTCGAGAAAAATTGATAAATTAAGAGCGAAAATTGCGCTGCAAAAACTTGATCTAAAAAGTACGGCGATATTTTCAAAAGACTCGGTAAAGGGGAGTAGTTTAACTGATTCATATGTTGATGAGATGCAGGCAATGGTAGAGCGGATGCGATTTGTTATGAATAGTATTCGGCAACGGATTAATGAGTATATGAAGGAAGAAATGCTGGTGGTGGTACAGACACATAAAAAAATAGCACAGGATAATAAGAGATGGGCAATTATTAATGTGGCGGGAATAAGCATCCTATTCCTACTTGCAATATATCACTTATGTTTCTTGACACTTAAACGGTAGGGGCGAATCGATTGTTCACCTAATGGAGGCAAAAGGATTACACAAACGCGATGAAAACACCAAGGAAAAATATATGACATCAGATAACACACAATCATATAATTCTGTTGTGCATAGTAACGAACGCAATAAGAAAAAAGGCATAGGGCTTTTTTTAAAAATATTAGTGATCATTGTGATTGCTATACTGTGTTCTATAGCTGGTGCTATCGTCTCTTCAGGTTTTGTGTATAAAAAACTTTCTGCAGATATTGACAAAAAGTTAGAGCTGACGTTTGATGAAATCTTTTCTAATGTGGGACAAATGTTTATTCAATTTGAAAAGGACGCGAGCGAAAACATACGAAAAGTAAGTGGCATGGTTTCCTTGGAACAGGCCTGGGGGATTTTTCTTGAAGAACATGGAAAGTATCTTGCAGACAGTCAAGAATTAGTGCACCGGTCGCACGAAGAAACACGTAAAGATTTCGAGCAATTAATAAAAAAACTAGAAACCGATATGAAAAAAAAGAGTGGTATTGATGCTGCTGGTGCGAGTGTCGATTTTAGCACATTCAATGCTACGCTGCAGGAGAAGCTGCATACACGAGGTTCTACTATCGCAGAGGAAATGGCCACGTTAGGGGAAGAGACGACTCGCACAATTACCTTCAAAAATAGTGGGTTTGTGCGGAATGCAATAAAAAAGATGGGTGAAAGTAATATTGTAATCGTTGGTTCTATGGAAGAAGCTCAACGAGATATTGACGATATTAAACGTCGCGCATTTAAATCAATTCGAGAGAGCATGAAGAATACGCAAGCAGTTGGACTTGTTACTTTGACCATTGCAATGGGAATTATCCTAATTCCGGTTATTCTTCTTGCGCTGTATTTGACGCGTTCTATTACGAAGCCAATAGCAGCCATGATGAAGGTTTTGGGCAAGATGTCAAAAGGTGATCTGAACGTTCGTATGGGAATTAATTCTTCAGATGAAATAGGAGCATTATCACAGGCGTTTGATGCGATGGTAGAAAATTTACAACAAGTTACTGCCTCACGTAATGATTTAAATCATGAGATTAAGGTGCGTATTGAAGCTGAAGAACGTTTGCAAGAAGCGAAACAAGTGGCAGAAGATGCTTCGAATGCAAAGAGTGAGTTTCTTGCAAATATGTCACATGAGATACGCACGCCGATGAATGCAATAATAGGATTTTCTGATTTGTTGAATAATGAAGTTTTAGATGATACCCAGAGTGATTATGTTTCAACAATACGAGATAGCGGGCAAGTATTACTCTCCCTCATTAATGATATACTTGATATTTCAAAAGTTGAGGCGGGAGAATTGCAGCTTGAGGTTATCGATTTCGATATGGAATATCTTGTTGAAAGCGTAATAAAGATGATGGGCTCGAAGACACGAGGGCGCCCAATAGATCTATTATATCATTTTGATGAAGACCTGCCCAAAAGCTACATGGGAGATCCTACGCGGATACGGCAAATATTAATAAACCTATTGGGTAATGCGCTTAAATTTACTGAAGCAGGAGAAGTTTTTATACAGATACGAAAAGTTTGCGATAATGAAAATAATGCAGATGACGATGCTAAAACACACAAACTACAAGTGTTAGTGAAAGACACAGGCATAGGTATTAATATTGACAAGCAGGAAAAGATATTTGAAGCATTTACTCAAGAGGACGCTTCGACAACAAGAAAATATGGTGGTACGGGGTTGGGGTTGGCAATAACAAAGCTGCTAGTAGAAAAAATGGGAGGTTCAATTAGGGTACAATCAGAACCTGGCAAGGGCAGTGAATTTGCATTTACACTTAACCTTGAAGAGGGAGAGTCAATCGCCAATAAAAAGATATATCCTATACTAAAATCAGAGCTTAAAAATAAGACGGTATTTATTGTTGATGATAATCACAATTCGTGTGAACTTTTGGGTTCATATTGTAACAAGGCAAATATGCGTGTAATGAAGACAGTAACTTCATCGTCGGAAGCGTTGACATGGTTGTTAGCCCAGGACAAAATGCCGAACTTAATATTGTCTGATATCATGATGCCAAATATGGATGGATATGAATTAGTGAAAAAAATTCGAGAACTGAAGGATGGTAATGAAGTGAAAATTATTGCAGTAACTTCAGATGCACTACCCGGACAAGCAAATAGTGTACAGATGCAGGGATTTAATGCTTATTTGGCGAAACCGGTAATACGAGGTGAGCTGCTCAAGATTATAATGACCGTATTTGGTGACAAGCGGGAATCGGGTCAAATTGTTACGAGACATTTAGCAGAGGAAGTGGCATTAAAGGGAAGGCTTATCCTTGTGGTGGAGGATAATAGTATTAATTTAAAATTAATTGCAGCATTGCTCGTAAAAATGGGGTGTGAAGTAGAAAGTGCTGATAATGGACAAAAAGCGATAGAAAAGATCAAATCAGGGGGTATGTATAGTGCTATATTGATGGATATACAGATGCCGGTAATGGGTGGTATTGAAGCAACAAAAATAATACGGCAGGAGCTGCATAGCACCGTACCAATAATAGCTCTTACAGCAGCAGTAATGGACAATGACAAATCCGAAGCATTGGATAGTGGAATGGATGATTTTCTTGCTAAGCCAATAGATGTGGTAAAGGTTAAAGAGAAACTTATAAAGTGGGTGAATTGAACTTAACTTCTTAATGGAACCTGGTCTTCAATTTTCCAAAAAAATCCCGCTCACACTTTATGTGCTCGCGGGATTTTTATTTGCGCTGAAATTATATGTTATTTATTGTCGTCGTCTTTGACCTCTTCGAAATCAGCATCGACCACATCTTCTTCCGGTGCTGAAGGTCCGGTCTGAGCCGTGCCTTCCCCGCCGGGTTGGGCGCCGGCCTGCTGGTCGTCCGCCTGGGATGCCTGCTTATACATCGCTTCCGCCAGCTTATGGGATATCTGGGTCAACTCTTCGCTCAGGCGTTTGATCTCTTTAGTATCTTCACCTTCCATGGCTTTTTTAAGGTTTGCAGAGGCTGCTGCAACACTGCTTTTGGTAGCATCGTCGACTTTGTCGCCAAGATCCTTGATTGATTTCTCGGTAGAATAAATCAACGTATCGGCCTGATTGCGGGCATCTACCAATTCCCTTTTCTTTTTGTCTTCATCGGCGTTCAGTTCGGCGTCTTTTATGGCGCTGTCGATTTCTTCCTTCGTCATGCCGCTGGAGGCTGTAATCTGAATGGACTGCTCCTTGCCGGTCGCCATGTCTTTGGCAGAGACATTCACAATACCGTTGGCGTCGATATCAAAGCTAACTTCAATCTGCGGTACGCCGCGGGGCGCCGGGGGTATACCCACCAGTTCAAAGCGTCCCAGGGTTTTATTGCCGGCAGCCATTTCACGCTCTCCCTGCAGCACATGGATGGAAACGGCCGGCTGGCTGTCGGCTGCGGTTGAAAAAGTCTGGCTCTTTTTGGTCGGGATGGTTGTGTTCTTTTCAATCAGCCTGGTCATGACGCTGCCCAAAGTTTCAATGCCCAGAGAAAGGGGTGTAACATCAAGCAGAAGAACATCCTTGACATCACCTTTGAGAACACCGCCCTGAATGGCGGCACCGAGTGCTACGACTTCATCCGGGTTGACGCCTTTGTGGGGCTCCTGTTCGAAAATCTTTTTGACCCGCTCCTGCACGGCCGGCATGCGTGTCATGCCGCCGACAAGAATGACTTCATTAATGTCTTTGGGGGTCCAGCCTGCATCCTTAAGGGCGGTACGGCAGGGTACTTCTAAATTGTCTATCAGATCGCTGATAAGAGCTTCCAGCTTGGCTCTGGTAATTTTTATGTTCAAGTGTTTAGGGCCACTGGCATCGGCGGTGATGAACGGAAGGTTCACATCGGTTTCCAGAGACGTGGAGAGTTCCATTTTGGCCTTTTCAGCAGCCTCTTTGAGGCGCTGCAGCGCCATCTTGTCGCTCCTGAGGTTTATACCCTGATCTTTATTGAATTCGTCCGCCAGGTAATCGATCAGACGAAGGTCGAAATCTTCACCACCAAGATGGGTGTCGCCGTTCGTCGACTTGACTTCAAATACGCCCTCACCGATTTCGAGTAAGGATATATCGAATGTTCCGCCGCCAAGGTCAAAGACGGCTATTTTTTCTTCAGCTTTCTTGTCCAAGCCGTAAGCCAGAGATGCCGCCGTGGGTTCGTTGATAATTCTCAGTACATTGAGACCGGCTATTTTACCGGCATCTTTGGTGGCCTGGCGCTGGTTGTCGTCAAAATAAGCCGGGACGGTGATGACGGCATCGGTGACCTTTTCTCCAAGGTATTGTTCAGCGACGTTCTTGATGTTCGCCAATATAAAAGATGATATCTCCGCAGGGCTGTGCTGTTTACCGCGAATATTGATGCGAACATCCCCATTGCCGGCCTGTTCGATTTTATAAGGGAGTATCTTAATATCATCCTGGATTATTTTGGATGTATACTTACGCCCGATCAACCGCTTTACCCCAAAAACCGTGTTTTCCGGATTTGTAATGGCCTGCCGTTTGGCGATTTGACCCACCAGTCTTTCTCCGCTTTCGGAAATGGCAACAATTGAAGGAGTCGTGCGCCCCCCTTCAAGGTTTGTAATCACAACGGCGTCGCCCCCTTCCATAACAGCCACACATGAATTCGTGGTGCCCAGATCGATACCTATAACTTTACCCATATGCTCTCCTCCTCACTATCAAATATTATCAATTTTTTGCTTGTGTCTTTTCAGGCAGTTCATTCTCTTTTTGGTTTTCAGGCAATTCTTTTTTCTTGGAAACCACCACCATGGATGGTCTGATCAGCTTGTCATGCATCAAGTATCCTTTTTGAAGTTCCTTTACAACGGTTTTATCCGGGTAGTTATCAGCCTCTTCCTGCATAACTGCCTGATGAAAACCGGGATCAAACGGATTTTCCAGGGATTCAATCGGTTTAACGTGAAATTTTTCAAAGATTGCAAGTATCTCTGCAAGGGTCATCTGCACCCCTGCGGCGATGGAATTGTCTGCCGGCTCGTTGTCGACCATCGAATCCAGAGCCCGTTCAAGGTTATCGACCACGGGGAGCAATGTTTTTACCAAGGATTCGTTGGCAAACTTTCTGAAATCCTCCATCTCGCGAGCCGAGCGCTTTTTGTAGTTTTCGAAATCCGCCGATACCCGCAAAAACCGCTCATATGCCTCTTGGGCTTCTTTCCGGGCAGACTCAAATTTTGCTTCCAGTTCCGCCAAAGGATCATCTTCCTCGATGCGATCTTCCTGGTCCGGTTCGCTTGTTGGCAATGATTTTTTTTCTTTGTCGGCTTTATCGTTTTCTACGCGGATTTTGACTTGCTGTTTTTCTCCCATCAGTTGATGTTATCCCCTGATTTATTTGTATATAGATTTTCAAGTTTTGTAAAAAATAAGACTCTCTTAAACAATGTCAAGACGGCAATTGGTATTTTGGGATGGGTTCCTTATTTATAAGTTTAATACATCTTGTGGCAAAAGTATTATCTGAGCCACGAAAACACGAAAAAAGGAAGGCACTAAATTTAAAGTGATGAAAAGTCCCTTTTTGAGCTCGGAATAAGGGAAAATTTAAAGAACGGAATCCGGCATGAATTCCCCAATCTTTGGCATTATGGAAAAAGGGTGATTGGAAAGCAGCCGTGTATCGGGCGAGGCTTTCGCTCAATTGGGGTATCAGGAAAGTTGGTTGTGCACCCTCTATCGAATCTTTTCTGAAACACATTCAACATATGTATGACCGAGATCGACCCGCGACACAGACTGCATTACTTATCGCTGCTTCCTTCCGGACCTGACGAGGTTCGTAACCGTCTGTTGCGCGGCGGTCGGTCAAAATGAAGAATAGAGTCCCAAATCAAACCCTCTAGAGGGAATTCAGCCCCGCATAAAGCGGATTTCGGGAAAAG
>JAQBHK010000522.1:0-3605 GCA_032127815.1 Desulfobacterales bacterium | reverse complement strand
AATAAAAAACGGTAAAGTAATTATAGTTGTTGACGATGAAGACCGTGAAAATGAAGGCGATCTGTGCATGGCGGCGGAAGCCGTCACCCCTGAAGCCATAAATTTTATGGCAAAATATGGGCGTGGACTGATCTGCCTTTCAATGACCGCCGCAAAGATAGACAGCCTGGATCTTCCATTGATGGTCGATCACAACACGTCACCGTTTCAAACCGGTTTTACAGTTTCAATTGAAGCGAGATGCGGTGTATCCACCGGCATTTCTGCCGCCGACCGTGCCACTACCATACTGACTGCCGTTAATGAAGATGCCAAGCCCCGTGATCTTGTACGACCGGGACACGTGTTCCCGCTACGGGGACGGGACGGCGGTGTGATGGTGCGTGCCGGACAAACCGAAGGTTCTATAGATATGGCACGTCTTGCCGGTTTAAAGCCGGCCGGTGTAATTTGCGAGATCATGGACGAAGACGGCACCATGGCCAGGATGCCGGCCCTCGAAAAGTTCAGTGAAAAACATGGTATCGGCATATGCACCATCGCCGATCTGATCAAATACCGGATGCGCACCGAATCGTTTGTGAAAAGAGCGGCCCAGACCATTATTCCCACTGCTATCGCGGGAGAATTCAAAGCAATTGTTTATGAAAATGATGTTGATGATTTGCTGCACGTGGCCCTGATCAAGGGTGATATCGACCCGGAACAGCCAACCCTTGTGCGGGTTCACTCGGAGTGCCTGACCGGAGATATTTTCGGTTCACTCCGCTGCGATTGTGGCGAACAGCTGCATGCGGCGCTGGAAATGATTGACCAGGAGGGCTCAGGTGTTTTGCTTTATATCCGGCAGGAAGGTCGCGGCATCGGTCTGGTTAACAAGATAAAAGCCTATGCGCTTCAGGAGCAGGGTCTTGACACAGTGGAGGCCAACGAAAGACTTGGATTCAAACCGGACATGAGAAATTACGGTATAGGTGCACAGATCCTGGTCGATATCGGCGTGAAAAAAATGAAGCTCATTACCAACAATCCCAAAAAAATGGTAGGACTTGAAGGGTATGGTCTCTGTGTTGTGGAACAGGTATCGACTGAAACCGAGCCGAACAAATTCAACAGAGGTTACCTTGAGTGTAAAAAATTCAAGATGGGACATATGCTGAATATTGATGCCGTACCTTAATCCAGACCTCGTCATTCATCAGAAAAAAATGACCGTAGGCCTTTATACACTGCCGGACTGTACACAAATTGGACTTCCGGTCGGTCTGGGTTAGGGGGTTCAGCGTTCAGCGTTAATCGTTTCGCGCTTTTTTCCTATACCATTGATTCCATATGGGTAATTAAATGAGGAGATCAACCTCTGAACCCTGGTCGCCTGCGGCGCCGCCAAAGGCGGGTAAACCTTTGAACATTGAACCTTTGAACCCAACTCTATGATTTAAAACGGGAGGGAGATCGATGCCGAAAATTCTTGAAGCCAATCTTCTGGCAGAAGGCAAAAAGTTTGCAGTGGTTGTGAGTCGATTTAACGATTTTATCACCGACAGGCTTCTTGGAGGAGCCGTTGACGCTCTTAGAAGATCCGGCGCCAGGGACGAGGATATTGAAGTCGCCAAGGTTCCCGGCGCATTTGAAATACCGCTCATCGCCAAAAAGATGGCCCAATCGGGCCGTTATAACGCTGTTATCTGTCTGGGTGCGGTGATTCGCGGAGCAACACCGCATTTTGATTATGTGAGTGCCGAAGTGACCAAAGGAATCGCTGTGGCCGGCATGGAATCCGGAGTTCCTGTAATTTTTGGGGTAATAACAACCGATACTATTGAACAGGCCATCGAACGTGCCGGTACCAAGTCCGGAAATAAGGGATGGAGTGCCGCCATAAATGCCGTGGAAATGGCAAATTTGATTGAGATAGTCGATCAGGCATAATCGTGGGAAACCGACGCAAATCACGAGAGCTTGCCATGCAGGCACTCTTTTCTATGGATATGAGCCAAAACGGCTCAAAAGATATACTGGAGCGTTTTTGCGACAATTTTACGCCTTCAAGTAAAACACGCTCTTTTTTTCTTGAACTTGTGCAAGGTGTTTTGCATGCCAGAACTGAGATTGACGCTGTCATTGAGCGCTATTCCAGTAACTGGAAACTGAGCCGGATGTCCTGTGTTGACAGAAACATCATGCGGATAGCAGTCTATGAACTGCTCTGCTGCCAAGATATTCCGCATAAAGTATCCATAAATGAGGCCATAGACATCGGGAAAAAATTCGGCTCCGAAGAATCCGGTGCCTTTATCAATGGGATCCTCGACAGCATTCGTCTGGCATTGGAGAACAAGGATGTTGACGTAAAGATCAATTTTTCCCCAAACACGGTAGAATAAAAACAGGAGGGTAATATGGAAGTTAGAAAGGTTCTTTTGACGGAAGATGAGATCCCCAGACAATGGTACAACATTCTTGCCGATATCAAGATGAATCCACCGCTGGGTCCTGACGGTAAACCGGTTGGGCCGGAGGCTCTGGCACCGGTCTTTCCAATGAACCTGATAGAGCAGGAAGTCAGCTCCGAAAGATGGATCGACATCCCCGAAGAGGTGCTGAACGTCTTGACTATCTGGCGGCCATCTCCACTTGTCAGGGCCCTTTCCCTTGAAAAGGCCCTTGATACCCCTGCCAGAATATACTTTAAAAACGAAGGCGTCAGCCCTCCCGGAAGCCACAAACCCAATACAGCCGTTCCCCAGGCATATTACAACAAGGTTTTCGGAATTGAAAAAATTACTACTGAAACCGGTGCCGGTCAATGGGGAAGCGCCCTCTCCTTTGCCTGCTCCCAGTTCGGACTTGAATGCAAGGTTTTCATGGTCCGGATAAGTTTTGACCAAAAGCCTTATCGCAAATCAATGATGGAAACTTGGGGCGGCAAGTGTATTGCCAGTCCCAGTACGGAGACCAAAGCCGGGCGTGATGCCCTGGAAAGGGATCCTGAAACACCCGGAAGCCTCGGTATCGCCATCAGTGAGGCCATTGAAGCGGCCGTCACCGATAAGACCGGTAAAACGCGCTATTCATTGGGAAGCGTACTAAATCATGTGATGCTGCATCAGACCATTGTCGGTCTTGAAGCCAAAAAGCAACTTGATAAAATCGGGGACTACCCTGAGATCATAATCGCGTGTGCCGGCGGCGGAAGCAATTTTGCGGGCATCGCTTATCCCTTTGTCCTTGACAAAATTAACGGGAAAGAAATTGATATTAATCCGGTGGAACCGGCGGCCTGCCCGACCTTGACAAGAGCTCCGTTTGTATATGATCACGGCGACACCGCCAGATACACGCCGCTTTTGCCCATGTACAGTCTCGGGCATGCGTTTGTTCCGCCCCCGCTGCATGCAGGCGGACTACGATATCATGGTATGTCTCCTTCCGTGAGCCAGCTTGCTGTCGAAGGGATTATCGAACCCAGAACCGCCACCCAGCTTGATGCCATGAAGGCCGGAATGATTTTTGCAAGAACAGAAGGTATGATATCGGCTCCGGAAACCAACCATGCGCTGGCCTGTATCATAGAAGAAGCCCAAAAGGCCAAAGAAGAAGGC
>JAQBHK010000521.1:0-3209 GCA_032127815.1 Desulfobacterales bacterium | reverse complement strand
CCCCTGGCCCAGACCTGATTTCAAGAAGTTGGATCCAAGGCATATTTTTTAATTGCAAAGGGCTGATATTCTTGATAATGGTCGTCGCACCAGGGCGGGCTTGAACGTTGAACCGATCAACCGAGGCTATAATTAAGATATGTCTGGCGATTTCTGGCTGCGCCCTTAACAATCGCCGACATTCTATACCGGCAATAATTTTTGGATGCAGTTTAAATTAGAAGGAGGGTTCAATGGCTAAAAAGTGGGTATATTTCTTTGATGAAATTGCACAGGCTAAGGAATATGTCGGCGGAGACTGGGAAAAAGTAAGGGGGCTGCTCGGCGGTAAGGGGGCTAACTTGGCGGAAATGGTGCGCATCGGCGTGCCGGTGCCGCCCGGATATACGATTACCACCGAAGCCTGTAACGCCTATCTTGATGCCGGCGAAACCTATCCTGAAGGGTTAAATGACCAGATTCTGGAAGCCTTGAAAACAGTTGAAGCCAGAACCGGCAAGAAATTCGGCGACCCTAAGAACCCGCTTTTGGTTTCATGCCGCAGCGGTGCTAAATTTTCCATGCCCGGCATGATGGACACCGTACTCAATATCGGTTTGAACGATGCAACCATCAAAGGTATGATCGCATTGACCGGTGATGAACGCTTTGTGTATGATCTTTATCGCCGCTTAATACAAATGTTCGGTTGTGTCGTTATGTTGGTTCCCGATGAGCCTTTTGAAGAGGTACTCACCAAGGCGCGTGCCAAAGCGGGTGTGAAATCCGACACAGAGCTGGCAGCCGAGGACTGGAAGGCGGTGGCGGAAGAATTCAAAGCGATTTTCAAACGCCATACCGGCCGTGACTTTCCAACCGATCCCTATGAGCATCTGCATCTGGCTACCGAAGCTGTTTTTAAAAGCTGGTTCGGCAAACGGGCCGTAGACTATCGTAATGCCGCCGGAATCGCCCACGACCTGGGCACGGCGGTCAATATACAGACCATGGTCTTTGGTAACCTGGGCAACGACAGCGCCACCGGCGTGGCTCTGACCCGCAACGGCACCACCGGCGAAAACCGTGTTGAAGGCGACTATTTGATCAATGCTCAGGGCGAAGACGTGGTTGCCGGCATACGCCAGACCGAAGACATTTTAAAACTCAAAGAGAAGATGCCGGCGGCTTATGATGAATTCTATCTGATCTGCCGCAAGCTTGAAAAACACTACCGCGAGATGCAGGACGTCGAATTTACCATTGAAAAGAATAAGCTCTGGATGCTGCAAACTCGCGACGGCAAACGCACGGCCCAGGCCGCCGTGCGCATTGCAGTGAACTTTGCCGAAGAGGGGATGATCACACGTGAAGAAGCGGTGATGCGCGTGACCCCCGCGCAAATCGATTTTTTTCTGCATCCGCAGTTTGACCGTAAAGCGGTTTTGAAAGCCAAAGCTGACGGCGACATGCTGGCCACCGGCCTCAACGTCTCCCCCGGTGCGGCTTTTGGTGTCATTGCCCTCGATGCCGACCTGGCTGAACGCTGGGCCAAAGAAGAAGGCAAGGACGTCATTATGGTGCGGCCCGAAACCCGGCCGGACGATGTGCACGGCATGCTGGCGGCCCAGGGAATCCTTACCAGTCGGGGCGGACGTACCAGCCATGCCGCGCTTGTAGCCCGCCAGTTCGGCAAACCGGCCGTGGTCGGTGTGTCGGACCTGGAAATCGATTTTGCCAAACGCCAGATCAGCGTTAACGACCGGGTTATCAAAGAGGGTGAGTGGATTTCCATCGACGGTACCGTCGGTGAGCTATATGCCGGCAAGCTTGCCACCATGGTGCCTGAATTTAAAGACCCCTGGCTGATGAAGCTGCTCTCCTGGGCCGATGAATTCCGCAAGTTAGGTGTCTGGGCCAATGCCGATTATCCGGCGGATGCCAAGCGGGCACTCAAGTACGGCGCCGAGGGCATCGGCCTGTGCCGCACGGAGCATATGTTTTTTGAGGCCGCACGACTGCCTTTTGTGCAAAAGATGATCATGACCAACAGCTCCCGGGAACGGCGAGAAGCACTCAGGGCCTTGCTGCCGTTTCAGCGCGAGGACTTTATCGGTCTTTTCCGGGTCATGGACGGCCTGCCGGTCATTATTCGCCTGATCGACCCGCCTTTGCATGAATTTTTGCCGTTTCATGCCGATCTGCTGCGCGAGTTGACCGATTTGAAGATCCGCTTAAAGGATGCGGGCACGCTCAAGGACATCGACAATCTTTTGAATCAGATTAAGGAGAAAGAAGAAATGCTCCAGCAGGTCGAACGCCTGCATGAATCCAATCCGATGCTGGGGCTGCGTGGTGTACGTCTGGGCATTCACATCCCCGAATTGACCCGCATGCAGGTGCGGGCCATTTTTGAGGCGGCCTGCATCGTCGCCAAGGAGGGTGTAGATGTGCATCCCGAGATAATGATTCCGCTGACCAGCCACGCCAACGAACTCAAAGTACAGCAAGAGGCCCTTATGGACGAGGCCAAAGAGGTGATGCAGGAAGCGGGTATCGAGCCGGATTACAAATTCGGAACCATGATCGAAATCCCGCGGGCGGCGATAACGGCGGATGAGATTGCAAAATATGCCGAATTTTTCTCATTCGGTACCAACGATTTAACCCAGACAACCTTTGGAATTTCCAGAGATGATGCCGAAGCAAGCTTTTTGATCGAATACATGGAAAAAGGAATCCTTCCGGAAAATCCTTTTGCGGTCATCGATCGCGACGGCGTGGGAGTGCTTATGGAAATGGCGGTTACAAAAGGACGTTCCGTCCGTCCGGGCATGGAAATCGGAATCTGCGGCGAACATGGCGGAGATCCGGAATCTATCCAGATCTGCCATGACCTGGGGTTAACCTATGTGTCGTGCTCGCCTTTCCGTGTACCGGTTGCCCGGCTGGCTGCGGCCCAGGCAGCACTGCGCGACAAACAATAACATAAACTGATCGGTTCAGGGTTCAAAGGTTCAGAGGTTCAACGTTCAAAGGACGCTAAATTGGACACAGATGAACACAGATTATCAGGATATTAAATACAAATCGCGGTTGATAATATTTAGCCACGGATGAACGCAGAACCCTGAACGTAGAACCCGGTCTCGTTTTCCCAGACCGGGATCTTTTTTTTAAAGGAGGTGAGCGTATCATGGCACTTTTTCTTGTGCAGCACGGCAAGAGCTTGC
>JAQBHK010000520.1:0-4335 GCA_032127815.1 Desulfobacterales bacterium | reverse complement strand
CCAAATTCCAAATAAATTACAAACTACAAGCTCCAAATTCCAAATAAATTACAAATACTAATGGCCTGAACTATTTTAATTTTTCCCGTATTGATAAAAATATCTTTTTCAATTCGTTTGGCCTTCTTCACGATTATAAGGTTTGGAATTTTGAATTTCGGTTCCGCCTGCGGCGGATTATTTGTTTGTTTTTTGGGATTTGTTATTTGGAGTTTCCACTAGCTCAATTACTCCATGGATGGAAACTAACGAGTTCCTGCATGCTCTAATGACGCCCGAATAAACTCCCTGAACAGTGGATGGGGATCCATGGGCCGGGATTTAAATTCCGGATGGAACTGACAGCCTAAAAACCAGGGATGGTCCTTTACTTCGATCATTTCTACCAGCTCGCCGTTGGGCGAAGTACCGCTGATAACAAGCCCTTTCTCTTCGAGCACCTCTTTATAGGCATTGTTGAACTCATACCTGTGGCGATGTCGTTCTGAAATCTCCGCCACAGAATATGCCCGAAAAGCAGACGTTTCCTTTTTGATGATACACGGATAGGCGCCCAGGCGCATGGTGCCACCCTTGTCTGAACTTACATCCCGCTTTTGAATGGTTCCGGTTTTATCATCATACCACTCAACCATCAGATATATAACCGGATAAGGCGTATCAACATCAAACTCCTGACTGTGAGCACCGGGCATATCGGCAACGTTGCGTGCGAATTCGGCAACTGCGATTTGCATTCCAAGGCATATGCCAAAAAATGGAACCTTGTTTACCCTGGCATATTTTGCGGCACAAATTTTTCCTTCAACGCCGCGTGCTCCGAACCCGCCCGGTACAAGTATGCCGTCCACATCTACAAGCAGCTGACTGCAACTTTTATCGTCAATTGTTTCTGAATCAACAAAGGTAATATTCACCTTAGAATCGTTGGCAATACCGCCATGGTTTAATGCTTCATTTAAACTTTTATAAGAGTCTGTCAGGTCGACGTACTTTCCAACCATGGCAATGTTAACGGAATATTTGGGTGCTTGCACACTTTGGACAAGCTGTTCCCAATCTGTAAGTACAGGCGCCCTTGTCCAAATATTGAGGAGTTCGACAATCTTTTTGTCGAGCCCCTCCTTGTGAAACACCAGCGGAACCTCGTAGATACACTCCACATCTTTGGCCGTAATCACCGCATCCACGCTGACATTGCAAAAAAGAGCTATTTTGGACTTGATATCCTTAGTCAGGTACCGGTCAGTCCTGCAAAGAAGTATATCCGGCTGAATACCGATACTACGAAGTTCTTTGACACTGTGCTGCGTCGGCTTTGTCTTAACCTCGCCTGCAGTGGCAATATAGGGAACCAGCGTAAGATGGATATACAAAACATTGTCCTTGCCCGCATCAGTTTTAAATTGCCTGATTGCTTCCAGAAAGGGTAAACTTTCTATATCGCCAATGGTCCCGCCGATTTCCACAATAACAACATCGACGCCATCGGCTACAAGCTTAATGTTGTTTTTAATCTCGTCGGTAATATGCGGAATCACCTGGACCGTCCCTCCCAGATAATCTCCCCGGCGCTCTTTGCTGATGACTGAATGGTATATTTTCCCGGTGGTAAAATTGTTGTTCCGACCAACTTTAGCATGCGTGAAGCGCTCGTAATGGCCTAGATCCAGATCGGTTTCGGTACCGTCGTCCAATACATAAACCTCACCGTGCTGGAAGGGATTCATCGTTCCGGGATCAACATTAATGTATGGATCAAGCTTCTGAATCGTTACCGTAAGCCCGCGACTTTCGAGAAGCGATCCAATGGCTGCTGAAGCAAGTCCCTTACCAAGGGAAGAAAGGACACCGCCCGTCACAAAGATAAATTTCGTCTTAGAAGTCATATTTGCCTCGACAAGTTATAAAATCGCGCAGCGATTTTATTCATATATTTTCTTAAACGCTTCAATCGTCTTTTGAACCTCATTCAGATTCTTATCAGCACCCTGCTCCGACCCTTTCAAGGCATCCGGCAGATAGATCGATCTAAGATGATCAATATCAAAAAGATCTTCAGGAAAAAATGGTTTGGTTTCGATGTTTTGGACCTTAATTTCGCGCACCAAAATACCACCGCGGTAAAATTCAACCCGCAATGGATACCACATCTTGTTAAATTGCTGCCAATCAAGGTAGCGAGCTTCCAGAGCGTCTTCACGGTTCTCGGCAGTTTTGCCGGTTAATATCCAGCGCAAAGGCTTGAATGTATCTTTAGTCAGCCATATTTGAGGAACCGTTTCGTCCGGATATTGCGCCCCCAGCACATAGACGGGTTGGCCTTGAAACCGTCCCAGACTTGAAACATCTACGTCCACTCCATGGAGAAATAATTTTTCTTTTAGCAGTACTCTGGAATTGTAAAGAAAAATATCCTTATAACGACCATAGATTGTTTCAGATGCAGCTTCAGCCTTCCCGTCGATAACTGTTAAGGCCTCACCCTTTGACAAAACATGAATTCTTTGAACGCTTTCAGAAATAATATCCGAGCGGAACGTTTCCGGAAAAATGTACTTTAAGGTTTCATCAAACTCCATACCGCCTTGACGGTTATTATCATAAAGGATAAGCTTTTGCGAAATCAAAAGCCTTCCTGATGCCTTTACATTTTGGATCATTAACTCCAGCAAATGGGAGCCCTGGAGTACGTAGGCATCTGCCTGAGAATAAACATAAATAAAAATCACAATGACTACAAAAAATAGACCAAATTTTCTCAACTTCAGACCTCGTTATTCACCTAGCAGGCGTTCATAGGTTCACAGTCAGGGTTAAATTATTATTGGGCCCGGTTCAGATTTAAACCGAACCTCTGAACCTTGAACCTTTGAACCCAACTCCTGGGCTGGAAACGGAGCTTTTTGTCCAAAATATTACACCATGATACACTATAACTTTTGATGTCTGAGGTTATAATATTTCCCCGGCAAACATGGCGCCCTTGCCCAGCTCCTCTTCAATTCTGATGAGCTGGTTGTATTTGGCAACACGGTCGCTGCGTGACATGGAGCCGGTCTTTATCTGGCCACCGTTTACACCGACCACCAAATCGGCAATAAAGGAATCCTCGGTTTCGCCTGATCTATGGGAAATTACGGTTGTGTAACCGGACTGCTTTGCCATTTCGATGGCATCCAATGTTTCCGTAACCGTTCCGATCTGATTCAACTTGATCAGAATGGAGTTTGCTATGCCCTCTTCGATCCCTTTGGCGAATATCTTAGGATTGGTGACAAAAATATCATCACCAACGATCTGGATCGACCCTTCCAGCCGGTCGGTCATCAGACCCCAGCCGTTCCAATCCTGCTCGGCAAGGCCATCCTCTATGGAAAGGATAGGGTATTTATCGATTAATTCCTCATAATAATCGATCATTTTTTCAGCTGTAAGCTTTCTATTTTCCGATTTTAGAATATATTTTTTATTTTTGTAAAACTCGCTGGCAGCGCAATCCAAACCAATACCAATGTCACTGCCCGGTTTGTATCCGGCAGTTTTAATTGCCTTAATGATAAACTTTATGGCCGCCTCGTTGGATTCAAGGTCAGGAGCAAATCCGCCTTCATCACCGACGGCGGTATTGAGTCCTTTGTCCTTTAGCAGCTTCTTTAAACTGTGAAACGTTTCCGCTCCCATCTGTACAGCCTCTTTAATTGAAGTAGCTCCAACGGGTATGATCATGAACTCCTGTATGTCCAGATTGTTGGCGGCATGGGCGCCGCCGTTGATAATATTCATCATGGGAAGGGGAAGGCATCTGGCATTTATCCCTCCTAAATATTTGTAAAGGGGTAATCCATATGCTGCTGAAGCGGCTCTGGCAGCTGCCATTGAAACGCCTAAAATTGCATTGGCGCCAAGTTTTGACTTGTTTGACGAGCCATCCAGTTCAATCATAAATTTGTCTAAAGCCACCTGATCGGCAGCATCCATGCCTTTCACAGCAGGAGCAATTTTTTCTTGTACGTTTTTTACGGCAGTTGCGACACCTTTGCCGCCGTAGCGCTTCGAGCTCTTATCTCGAAGCTCTAAAGCTTCACGTTTGCCGGTAGAAGCACCAGAAGGGACTGCAGCCCGTCCAACGGCACCGCAGGCAACAATGACATCCGCCTCAACCGTAGGATTGCCTCTTGAATCGAGTATTTCTCTTGCGGTTACATCAATGATTTCAGTCATGGTTTTCTTCCTCCTTTTGATGAATTAAGGTTGATGACCTCGTAAAAAGTCACGAATTCAACTATAGATGGCTAAGTAAAAAGGGTTGCCGCCTTTGGCGACGCCGTAGGC
>JAQBHK010000519.1:0-7987 GCA_032127815.1 Desulfobacterales bacterium | reverse complement strand
CCACATCCGGCCACTCGAAAAATGCGATCATGTCGTGATCTGAAATTTCAAAAAAATAGTGCCGGTAACCGGGGCGTCCAAGACCGGCCACCAAACGCATGCCAAGCAAATCCCGCCAGAAACGAATGGTGGCATCCATGTCTTTGGTGGCCAACGCCAGGTGATTAATACCGCTGTATTTTACCATAAGTAAAACCGCTCCACGATTCTATTTGTTTGACCTAATCATTGTTAAAAGCATTTTAAATCTCGTTAATGCTTTTAGTGAATGCGGTTCATCAACCGGCAGAATAATCATTTCACCGGCTTTTACATCATAAGGCTTTCCGGAAATCTTTATTCTCACTTCACCATCAAGAACTTGAACCAGGGCATCGAACGGGGCCGTATGTTCACTTAAGCCTTCGCCTTCATCAAAGGCAAATATTGTGACTGTTCCGGCTCCTCTCTTAATGATTTGCTTGCTTACAACCGAGCCGTCCTGATAATCTACCAGATTGGTCATACTTTTAATTTCCGGTTCTTTTTTGGGCTGTTTACCTGCTTGGTCAACAGAATCGAAAATTTCTGCCATAATACCCTCCCTTTCATTTTTCCATTCGCCAGGTTTAAAACCTTCGCCCTTTAGGCGAAAAGCTTTAGCATCATAATGATTTGCGGTTAAGGTTCAAGGTTGAAAGGTTCAGAGGTTCAGGGTTCAAAGGTTTAAGGGTTAACGCATAATCCGAACCCAGAGCGCGAACCTGGAACTCGGAACCTAGAACGAATAACCCAGAACGGTGAACCTAATTCGTCCGAGTACCTTTCGACTGACTTTCAGTCGGAACAGAAATCTACCTGCTTTAGGTAGTGGTTTAATCGAGTAGTCAATCCGGTACCGATGCTTTGTAGAACGTTGCTTCGCCATCAATACGGTAAAGATTTACAGCTGCAGGAACAATGACTGATGCCCCACCGCCAATTGGAATAAAGCTCTCTTTTTCAATATCGGTAATTGTTGCTTTTCCGTTAATACAAAGGACGATCTCAACACTCCGGTTAGCAGGACTCGTATAGCTTATGTGGTTTTTAACCTCGATAACCGACAAGATAAATTCCTCGGCCCGGCTATAATAAGCATTCTCACATTCGTTTATGACTTTTTGGGAAAGAATATGTGTTTTTCGCTCTTTGAAATTAAGAACACTCAAAAGCTCGGGCACATCAACATGTTTGGGCGTCAACCCACCCCTTAAAACATTATCCGAGTTTGCCATCAATTCTATGCTTACGCCGTCAAGATATGCGTGCAACTCTCCTGCCGGCAGGAACATGGCCTCTCCAGGCTCCAGACAGATCAGATTCAAAAATATAGGGGCAAAAACGCCTATGTCGGTCGTATATTCATGCTGCAGGTTTATCATCCACTTAAAAACGTGGTTTTCTTCGGCAAGCTTTCGGACGTTTTTTATGGAATTATCGATGATCTGTTTTTGTTGATGACGGTTCATGGTCATCAGTGCTTGAAAAAAACGTTTTAGACCTTGAGAATCCGGTTTGTTTCGAAGTTCTTTAATTTCACCTCCCAATCCTTGCGGGCAGGCTTTCTCCATTAAAGACACAATCTCTGATATCTTCCGAAATCCGTTTAGAGCCCAGAAAGGAGTCAATGCGCAAATGCACTCAGGCTTATGATTATCATCCTTGTAATTTCTATTGCCGGCATCCAAGGGGATTTGGAGTCTGTTTTCCCTTTCAAAACCTTGTTTTGCCTGCGCTCGACTGGGGTGCGCCTGAATGGAAAGCGGCCTGGCGGCTGCCAGAACCTTGAACAGGTATGGCAGTCGGCTGTTAAATTTTTCCGCGACCTTCTTACCCAGAATGTCTTCCGGATTTTGCTCGATTAATTCCAGCAGCGAAATCCATCTGTCGTTGCATTTTACCAGAGACGGTGCCTTGGGGTGAGCACCCATCCATAGTTCCGCCTGGGGAGAGGCGGCCGGAGAATCATATCCTAAAAGATCCGGTATTGCGGTATAAGACCCCCAGGCATACTCCTGGATGGTATTTTTTAGCAGCCCTATGGTTTTCATGATAAAATCGCTCCGCGATTTTATAAAACGTCCCGCTTAAAGCGGGACCCTAAAAAAGGATAATCCAATACTGTTGATTTGCAACCCAAGTTAAAAAAATATTTAGGTTAAGTGTTTACTAATATATAATCGATTGTTATAAATATTCATATTGAATCTGTTAGGCAAATGCAAATAAAATCGCTCAACGATTTTATAAAACGTCCCGCTTAAAACGGGACTCTAAAAAAAGATAATCCCATACTGTTGCATTACAACCCAAGTTAAATGGCCCTTTTAGTCAACGAAATATTTTACAGTATCCAGGGGGAATCAATCCACAGCGGTCGGCCCTGCATCTTTGTCAGGCTTAGCGGATGCAATTTAAGATGTACCTATTGCGACACCCGCTATGCCTATGAAGATGGGATGCAGATGGAAATCAGGGAAATCATCGAACGTATTGCTGCCTATCATTGCTCTCTTGTCGAGGTTACAGGCGGCGAGCCATTGCTTCAGCTTGACACCCCGACATTGATAAATAGACTCCTTGACAATGGGTATGAGGCCATGCTGGAAACAAACGGAAGTTTTGACATCAGCATGGTTGACGGGCGGTGCATGAAAATTGTCGATATTAAATGCCCCTCGAGCGGCGAAAACGAAAAAAATGATTTAAATAATCTTAAAAGACTCAATTTGATAGATCAGGTCAAATTTGTTATCGGATGCCGCCAAGATTATTTGTATGCCAAAGAAATCATAAAATCGATACCTCCTGGATTTCCAATGAACCGAGTGCTCTTTTCTCCGGCGTCGGACAAAATGTCATCTGACATACTGGCCGGATGGATTCTTGAAGACACTCTTGATGTCAGGTTACATCTGCAGCTGCATAAGATTATATGGCCGGACGAACCCAGGGGAGTATAATATCCTAGGTGATAAATTATGAACACTCCTAAAAAAGCGGTAGTGCTCTCGAGCGGTGGGCTTGATTCCACCACTGTCATGGCCATCGCAAAGCATGCAGGTTTTGAGCTCTACAGTTTAAGTTTTGACTATGGTCAGCGCCATTCTTTTGAGCTGGAGGCAGCCCGCAAAGTGGCGGAAACTTTTGCTGTCAGTAAGCATATGGTAATAAATATTGATCTTAATACAATCGGCGGTTCAGCCCTTACCAATAATATCGAGGTTCCCAAGGATGCAACCGTAGACTCCATGGCCGCAGAAATCCCGGTGACATATGTTCCGGCCAGAAACACTATCTTTCTCTCTTATGCCTTGGCCTGGGCGGAAGTCCTGCAATCATCCGACATATTTATAGGAGTCAATGCGATTGACTACAGCGGCTACCCTGACTGCCGTCCTGAATATATTGATGCGTTCCAACGTATGGCAAATCTTGCCACAAAAGCGGGAGTGCAAGGTATCACTCACATAAAGATACAGACACCGCTGATAAAGATGACCAAATCTCAAATTATCCAAAAAGGAATCGAACTCGGTATCGATTATGCCCTGACCCACAGCTGTTACGATCCTTCATCCCAGGGCCTTGCCTGCGGCCGATGCGACAGTTGCATCTTACGAAAAAAAGGATTTAAGGATGCGGGTATTTCAGATCCAACCAGGTATGTTGACTCGGATAGTTAATTAACTAATGGACCTTCAGCTTGGCTGAAGATTCAAGCTTTACTATGCAAGTAGCGTAGTTGTATTAAGGATTCTCTCGCCCGCTTCGCTTGAGCTCGCAGAGTTCACAGAGATTTGGTTTTTTTCCTTTCCGCTGAGAGGGCGGAAAGAAAAAATCATTCAACCCTGGGGGCAGGTTTTGACAGCCAATACCTTGCCAGGCATAGCGGTTTTCATTTGCCGGTTCTTAATCCCGCTAGATATAGCGGGGCGTCTCAGCGGCAAATGAAAAATGATAATTATCTTTCTCTGTGCACTCTGTGAGCTCTGTGAGAGAGATAAAAAAACTCTTTCAGGTAACAAAAGGATTGATCTAATGTCAGAAAAAGGTCTTGTTTTCTTCCCGGAACGCACTTTGGAAGCAACCCCTAAGGATTATCGCTTGGAATCTTATGAGGATGTCTACTTTGACGCTGTGGACGGTACGCGCCTGCATGGCTGGTTTGTCGACGGACCGGATGATCGTGCGGTTCTGCTCTGGTTTCACGGCAATGCCGGCAATATCAGCCATCGCCTGCACAATCTTAAAAAACTGCATGACGCCCTTAATATACCGATTTTTATCTTCGATTATCGCGAGTACGGTTTGAGCGAAGGTGAAATCTCCAAAGCCGGCACCTTTGCCGATGCCCATGGGGCCTTTCGATATCTCATCGACGAGAAGGGATTTGAAAAATCTTCGATACTATTATTCGGCCGTTCCCTGGGGACCGCACTGGCAGTGGATATAGCCAGCAAAGAAACATGTCTGGGGGTAATCCTGGAAGCCGCGTTTACCTCTACGGATGATATGATGCAAAGGTACTTCCCCTTCTTGCCACCACAACCCGCTTCAATTGTCAAATATGACAGCCTCTCCTTAATTGACCGTATTCAAGCGCCAATTTTATTTGTACACGGCCAGCACGATCTGACGATTCCGGTCTCTATGGGCCGTCATTTGTACGAAAAATCCCGTTCCTCAAAGGAATTTTATGAAGTTCCGGGAGCGGATCATAATGACACTTACCTTGTGGGCGGCAACGCATACTTCGCCGTCTGGCAGAAGTTTTTGATCAAATGCCTGTCCCAATAAAATCGCATTACGATTTTCTAAAACCTAACTTATTGAGAAGAGATGGTTTCGCAGCTTAACTTGTTATAGATTTTCTATAAAGTCACCGATTGCTTTGAAAACTTTGTGGGCTCCGTCGCCCAAAAGAATGCCGTGGCGATTAAAATTAAACAGCATGTAAACTTTATCCTCCGTACTTAATAGATCGAAAACTCTTTGGGACCCTCTCGGAGCGACCACCGGATCACCTTGAGATTGAACTACAAGCGCCGGTGCTCTTATGCCGGACAATTTGGGTTCCAGCTTTTCCATGAAGCGCTCAAGTTCCATTATACCGGAAATCGGATTGCGAATATAATTGATATGAGGATTTTCAGGGCTGTTTTCAACAAACTTTTTTTGGGCACCTTCAAGGCGCACTCTCTCCATCAAACGGTTCCAGGCATCCACGGCAGGGACAAGTTTTGAGGAAAAGTCCTGAAGCCGCAGGGGGGGGCAAACTGCAAAAACCCCTTTGACATCATCGACCCTGGCAGCAAGGTCCAGTGCCAGACCTGCTCCAACGGAAAATCCTCCCACGATTACTCTTTTACAAGTGTTACTGAGGATAGCATATCCTGTATCAACCGAGACCATCCAGTCATGATAAGTTCTGGTTGCAAGGTCGTCCGGAGAAGTGCCATGACCTTTTAAGCGCGGGACATAGATCCACAGACCCATGCGACCAAGATACGTCGCCAGTTCCTTAACCTCAAGGGGGGCAGCCATGTAACCATGAACAAGAAGCACCCCGGTATCCCGGGATTTCCCCTTGATAAGCAAGGGCATGCCGACTTCTTTGGGCTTGGATTCGCCTTCCACAAAAAAGGTGTTATAGTCTTTTTCAAACTCAGAGACTGATTGTGCAAGTAGCTGTTTTGCGATTTTATGCCTCAGCCAGAATCCCGGGAGCCAGGCAATTCTCCTTAGCCTGCGTTGCAGCAATTTCAGTGGTTCGACCTCATTGGCGATAACCGCAACGGGATTGTCAATGCGGATGCGATGAAAATCAAATGCTGAAATAAATTTCGAGGCATCCTTGATAAGCGTCTTGCCTGTTTGCTGGACAACTTCTTTTTCCAGGGCCACCGCAATAAAATATTTGAATTTTTTATAACGATCATCGCTGAGTAGGTGTGTCTGGTCCTCGTGGAGACTGTTGTGCAGAAATATCTCGGTTTTTTCCAAGTTGCATGTTGCTGCCAAGAATGCCCTTCTTCTGAAATCGTGCTCATTAATACTTGTAGAGGGAATCATCTTGAGAAGCGATGCAAAAAGATGATCGTGGTTTACGGTGACCATGCTGTATATGGACGACATGTAAAGCTGCATGATACTCAGAGCCGTTTCCCACAGGATTTGTTTTGATGGAATGGGGTCATCAAAATCGATGCGACGCTTAGCGCCGATATCACTCTTAACAGTAGTATCTTTCATGAATTTTTTTATTTCAATCGGTTCTCCGAATCTTATATCCACATCTACTCCGGATAGGAGCATAGTACCTTCGGTCATGATTTCTTCGATGATACGTTCGGATATATTTTCCACAAGATAAGCGGCCAGATCACTTAACATGTTTTCGTGGGCTCTGAGTGGATAATAGGTAATGTTTACCGGAACAATTGACGTTCTGTTATTAACTACCGGCTCCAATGAATCGATTTCAAACAGGTCCAATAAACGTTTGGCCTCTTCAGGATCTTCTTGCGACAACCGTTGCAAACGCTGCCGGTAAAATTCCGTTCGCAGAGCCAGCGTAGCCGCTCCAGTATGCGGAGGATGCTTGCCGTCTGCAAAGGAAATCATGAAATTACCCTTTTCAATAATTTTTTTACTCTTAACCATGCGGCCTTCCGGGAATATTATCCAAGCCGCCTCACCGGTTAGCAGGCTCTTGATAATCAGCCGGTCCCTGTCTGGATTGCGGGTTGAAACCGCACCGACTTTATCAAGAAAAACTCCCAAGGAGCCCTTGAATAGTCCATAGTCGGCCAGCGACCAGACCGGAATGCGGGTTAATTTATGAATATGATACGGTAAAAAAAGAGTTTCAATCCGGGTAAAATGATTAATTACAAAAATCTTAGACCCTTCAGGAATATTTTCTTTACCATGAATATTAATTTTGGTCTTTGAAAGACCGGCAAGCGTCTTTACGGCCAGTCCCGTTGTGCGATAGGCAAAAGGATTCATGAGATTAGCCTTTATTGGGGCTTTTGCCTGAACGTTTTAACCTAATTACGGCGTTAATAAGTGTAATATATTTATATTCTCAACTTTTTTGAGTATTGTCCATTAAATATTCAAGGTAGGTTGCAGTTGACATCACTTTAAATAAAAATTAAATTAATATACCTTAAACTCAATATAAAGAATTTTCCGGAGGTTTATTGTGTATTCAAAAATACTTATTCTTCGATTTCCAAAAACCGAGGCTGAAAAACCAGTCGTCTGTTATTTGGCAAAAGATTACGATCTGACATTTAACATCCTCAATGCCGCCGTATTTCCAAGAAAAGAAGGCATCATGGTTCTGGAGCTGTCCGGAACCAGAAAAAATTTTAAGGATGGAGTAAAATATCTGAAAAGGCAGGGGGTGCAAGTTCAAAATGCATCCCAGGAAGTAAAGCGTATCAAAACAAAATGTACCCACTGCGGAGCCTGCACCGCTGTTTGTCCCACCGGTGCACTTGCTGTCCAGCGACCTGAAATGCTGGTCGATTTTAATCAAAAAAATGCAGTGTCTGTGAACTCTGCTTGACGGCCTGTCCGCACCGGGCCATGGAAGCTCGCCCCACAAACAAAGCCTTTTTTTGATGAAGCCTCTAATCGCCATTGCCATAAGCGGCGGAATAGATTCCCTTATGGCCGCTTATCTTCTAAAAGAACAGGGACACAGCATTATAGGCATCCATTTTATTACCGGATATGAAGTTCAGCCGTCTGTTCATAAAAAAAAAACAGGTTTTGCAAACACGGATACGGAATCATACGCCGACGCCAAAGCCCGGGCCGTGCATAAAATTGCCCCAATAGCGTCCCAGCTGGGAATTGATATCAGGCTTTTCGACTGCAGCATCGAGTTCAAGCAAACTGTAATAGATTATTTTACGAGAACCTACCAGAATGGTCAAACTCCCAATCC
>JAQBHK010000518.1:0-3804 GCA_032127815.1 Desulfobacterales bacterium | reverse complement strand
CCGCCAGCCGGCCGCCAAAATGATGGCGCCGAACTTTTCACCGCCCGGGTCCAGGGTCAAAATATCCTTTCTGCCCTTGTTATATTCCATATAGCGTTCATGCAGTTTTTCAGCCTCGAGTTCCTTGCCGCTCTCATCGAGTTTCATCTCGTCCGGCAGGGGAAAAGGCACATCAAACTCAATCTTTTCACCGGGTTTTTTAAAGGTCACGGTAAACTCTCCCGGCTGGCCGGCAATCCGGGCGACCAGGGTTCCGGTCTTTACCGTAATGTTCGCGGTAGCTTCCACTTCCTTTATTTTGGAGGCAATAACCGGCGAGACCAGACTTTCATAGGGGTCCTGGTCCGGCAACTGCTTGCGGATCCTGGCGGCATACCCGCCGAGGGTATTCTCCTTTTCCACCACGGTCACGCTATAACCCGTCTTGGCCGCATCAAGGGCGGCCGAAATACCGGTGATCCCGCCGCCGATAACCAGAATTTTCTTGCTGATGCTATCCAGTTTATAGGGCTCCGGCAGATTGATTTTTGCAATTTTGGCCAATCCCATTTTAACGTAATCCTCAGCCATCATCTGCAGATGGTTGACAAACTGGTCGTCAGCCACATCTTCGGGCTTTACGGTTTTGGGATGCGACCAGACAACCTGCTCTCTCAAATTCACACGGTCGACAATGCAGCCGTCAAACCGGAAGACATCATGGTTCACCCGGCGGGAGCAGGCCGCAATAGAGAGCGTGTTGACACCGGCGTCCGAAATCTCCTTTTTCAAAAAGTCGACGCCTTCCTTGCTGCATAAAAACGGGTGGGTTTTAACGCTATACCCTTCTTCCTTGGGCACTCCGGACAGCTTTTCGATATCCAGGGCATCCCCGATTCCACATCCTGTGCAGATATATACACCATATTTTTTATCCATGGATAACCTCCTACCTCCTCACCAGGGTTTGGATCGCTTTTAAGGCCATACCGGTTGCATTCTGGTTGGATGATACCACATCCGCAGGCTTGTTGGCACATCCGGCCGCGAACATACCCCCTTTGGCAAAATCATTAATGATAAAACCGTCCGCATTATAGTTAAGGTCGGCGGGAAGTTTTTTCAGTGCGGTATTGGGCTGCATACCGGTGGCCAGAACAACCATTTCAACTGTTTGCCGGATCTTCTCCCCGGTCACGGCATTTTCTGCCACCACGGTAATGTTTCGGGTCGCCGGGTCCTCAGCGACCTCGGCAACCTTGCCTTTGACCCACACGACATTTTCATCCGCTTTGATCTTCTGGTAAAACTTTTCATAGCGCTGTCCGGGCGCCCTGACATCGATATAGAAAAAGTAAACCTTGGCTTCGGGGTACTGCTCCCGAACATAAGTTACCTGTTTTAAGGATGCCATGCAGCAGATATAAGAGCAGTAAGGAAGATGATTTTCGTCCCGCGACCCGGCGCACTGAACAAAGGCGATGCTTTGCGGCGCCTTGCCGTCGGAAGGACGCAGAATCTTGCCGCCCGTCGGTCCGTTGACGGCCGCCAGACGTTCCATCATCATATTGGTAACAATATTGGGGTATTTACCAAAACCCAGGTTGTCGATCCGGGCGGCATCATATGGCGTCCAGCCGGTTGACCAGACAATGGCGCCGACATTCAAATTCAATGTTTTCGGCTCCATTTGAAGCTCAATGGCGTTATACTTGCACGCTTCCACGCATTTGCCGCATTCCGGTCCCTTGCAGACCGCCGGGTCAACGACATAGCGCATCGGAAAGGCCATATCAAATGGCCGGTAAATGGCCTTGGTCTTGTCCATGTTGAAATTGAAATCATTGTCTCGTTCTACCGGACAGACTGCGACACAGTCATTGCAGGCCACGCAATTTTCATTCACAAATCGCGGGGCCAGTTTTATAGCAACATTATAATTACCCGGCGTCCCCTCGACTTTTTCAATCTCGGCCAAGGTAAAAACCTTTATGTTCGGATTGTCTTTGATTCTGCGAAAATTGATCTCCAGGCCACAGGTCGGGGGACACAGTTTGGGGAAATACTGATTGAGTTGGGCAACTCTTCCACCCAGGTAGGGGTTTTTCTCCACCAGAAAAACCTCATAACCCACCTCGGCAGCTTCCAGCGCGGTTGTCAGTCCGCTGATCCCGCCGCCAACAACCAGAATGCTTGCGCTTGCAGGGGCTGATTTTTCTTCTGTCATGCTATCCCTCCGTAGATCTAATCGTTATCATGATGTTCCTGCTCGACCCGCACCTTTGTACCGGGTGCTTGTTCTGTTTCGAGCAAAATGGCGCTTCTTTTTCCGGGTGATATCCTTTTATAATGTACCCATATGCTTAAACATTTTAGCGAACACGCTCTTAAACCCTTAAGCATCCGGGTACAACGTCCGGGACCAAGGTCTCTGTCCTCTGTCCTTGTGGATGCCGCCCGGTTAACAAAATAAAGCTTAATAAAAACCTCCAGGTGCCTTGCGGCACCTGGAGGTGAGGTTTATCGACTACAGCAGATCATTTTAGTCGGCTATGATCTTAATATAGTCTTTTTTGAATATATCCCATTTTGCTGCTTTGGGATCATACTTGGAGTTGACAAAACAGAACCAGTTTTTGTCATCCTGTCCGGGATAATCCGACTGATAGTAGAATCCGGGATAACGGGTCTCTTTACGGAACTGGATGTGCCGCAAATGGGACTCAACCGTCCAGATGCGGTGCATGATTTCCCAGCAGCGCATCAATTCGTGCAGGTCGCCGGCAGCCAGCTTTTCACAATCCTCACGCATCACCTGGAGCATGTCCAAGATAATCTCAAGGTTTTTCGAGGTGGTCATGTAGTAGGTGGCGGTTCCGCCGCCGTACTCGTTGGTGGCCTTCATCAGGCGCGCCGTCATGCCGGCGGGCTTGAGATAGTTGGGGTTGATGTCCATGGCCGTGGTGTATTGATAATTTTCCAGGAACACCCGCACCGGTTTATAAACCATGTCAACCAGTTCTTGTTTGCTCTGGCTCAGGCTGGGCGTAAAGTCTTTATGGTCGCGGACGTATTTGACCATCGCCTTTGCCGCCATCCGTCCCTCGGCGTGGGAACCGGAAGAAAACTTATGTCCGGAACAACCCACGCCGTCACCGGACGTAAACAGGCCCTTTACCGTGGTCATACGGTTGTAGACCTTGCCGGCGTCGCCCCACTTATAGGAATCCGGCACCCAATCATAATCCGGTCCGGAAACCCAGAAGCCGCAGCAGCCTGAATGCGAACCCAGCAGATAGGGTTCCGTCGGCATGACTTCCGAATTCTTCTTTTCCGGTTCGGTATCGGTGGCGCACCACAGGTTGGCCTGGCCGCAGGTCATATCCAAAAAGTCTTCCCAGGCCTCAGATTCCAGATGCTTGAGTTCTTTTTTGTCCATGGTCTGGCCGAGTTTGGCCAATGCCGAGACCGTATCCATCATAATGGGACCGCGGCCTTCCTTCATTTCAAACAGCATGAGGTGGTTTCGCAGACAGGTCGGTGTAATCGCAGCCGTTCCATAGGGTGCATACTTTTCAAGTTCTTTCTTGGCAGCCGCACTGGACACATAGTCTTCACCCAAGCCATTGAGTGCCTTGGCCTTGAAGAGCAGGAACCATGCCCCCACCGGGCCGTAACCGTCCTTAAAGCGGGCCGGGGTAAAGCGGTTTTCCATCATGGAAAGTTCCGCGCCGACCTTCATGCCGAGGTAGTAGGTGGAGCCTGCATTCCATACCGGATACCAGGCGCGGCCTTTACCTTCAGCGATGCTGCGCGGCTGGTAGA
>JAQBHK010000517.1:0-4134 GCA_032127815.1 Desulfobacterales bacterium | reverse complement strand
CGGTCCGGCAATCTGGTTTAAGTATGCAAACCGCGCGGCACATCTGGCGCCGTTTCCGCACATCTCGGCGCAGCTGCCGTCCGAGTTAAAAAACTGCCACTTGAAGTCAACAGCATCGCTCTCTTCTATAAGGATCAAACCGTCGGCACCGACGGACAGTTTCCGGCGGCATACTTTGGTGACAAAATCCGAAAGATCCGCTTCATCGACAACTCTATTGCGATTGTCGATAATAATAAAGTCGTTGCCGCTGCCGCTCATTTTAAAAAAATCAATCGGTTCCATAATCCCTCGCGGGTGTAACCCGGTTTCAAACAAATAAATTTATCACGAAAGCACGAAAATACGAAGACACGAAAAGTAATATCGTATTATAATTGGATAATTTATAATCACCGCTGAGACGCAAAGGTCGCAGAGAATTTGTTTCTTTTTTGCTTTCCGCTGTGAGGGCGGAAAGCAAAAAAATGCATCCCTGTGGAACAAAGAAATCACTTTTTGTATTTCAATGCAATATTACTTTAATCAATCTTGAGCTATTTTCTTTTTCCGTCCCCTCAACGGCAAAAGAAATAATATTTAACTCTGCGGCCTTTGCGTCTCAAGCGAAGCGGGCGGTGAAACAATACAAAAAAATGCGTCATCGAATTTACGAATTAGAGCACTAAGTCCCTGCTGATTATCAACCATTGAGGAAAGACGGTATTGTCTCGCCGGCAACCAGATCCTCATAGGTCTGGCGGGCTCTGACCACATAAAAACGGTCCTCTGCGACCATCACTTCAGGCACGCGGAGCCGGGAACAGTAATTGGAAGACATGGTAAAACCATAGGCACCGGCACTCATCACCGCCAAAAGATCTCCCTGCCTGACATCGGGAATCTCGCGGTCAACGGCTAAAAAGTCCCCGCTTTCGCAAATCGGCCCAACAACATCAGCTATTATCGGAGCATGGGCAGTTTTGACAACCGCTTGAATGGCATGAAACGCTTTGTACAGCGAAGGCCGCATCAGATCGTTCATACCGGCGTCCGTAATCACGAACTCCTTGACAGGAGCTGTTTTTCTATAAAGAACACGGGTAATCAGCGTCCCGGCATTGCCGACAATAACCCTGCCGGGCTCTAAGATCAGCTGCAGATCAATGCCCTTCAGAGAATCGATGATGATCCGGGCATACTCACGGGGATGAGGCGGCGATTCTGCATCGTAAGTGATACCCAACCCTCCCCCCATATCCAAATATTTAATCTTAATTCCCAAAACCTTGAGTTCCGTTATCAAGCGCTCTAAACTTTTGAGGGCGTCTTCAAAAGGCTTTGCTTCCGTAATTTGTGAGCCGATATGGCAGTCGATGCCGACCACATCGATATTCTCCAGCCGGCCGGCGGCCTTGTAACCTTCTATGGCCGTCTTGGTGTCAATACCGAACTTGTTTTTTTTCAGCCCGGTTGAAATATAAGGGTGCGTCCCGGGGTCAACATCCGGGTTCACTCGAATGGCTACCGGCGCCTGCTTTGCGAGCAGGCCGGCCCTTTGATTGATCAATGCCAGTTCCTCAAGCGACTCGACATTAAACATCATAATATCTGTATTCAGGGCATAATCGATCTCGTCAACGCGCTTGCCGACGCCGGAATAAACAATCCGATCCGGAGAGAAGCCGGCTTTCAGGCCCCGGTACAATTCACCCCCGGAAACGATGTCGAGCCCGCTCCCCAGATTGGCAAACAGTTTTAAAAGCGCCAGGTTGGTATTTGCCTTTGCAGAATAACACACCAGCCGGTCTATGCCTTCAAAGGCCTCATTAAAAATGATAAAATGACGCTTTAAGGTTGCGTGGCTGTACAAATAAAAGGGCGTCCCGACTTCGGCGGCTATCTTTAGAATCGGAACATCTTCACAAAACAACTCATTGTCACGATAATGGAAGTGATGCATAAATCACCTAATAGTCAAAAGTAACCAAATTGGAATCGCCAAATCTTGACCCGCTATCATTATAGGCCACAACCTTATAGATGTAACGATACCCTTTTGCCAGAGTCTCACTGTAAGTCATACGGCCTTTTGGCAATTTTGCCGAACTTTTTAGTGCTTTTTTCCCAATATCGGCAAGAAGTTTAAACGTTAGCGGACAATCCGGGCACTCAGATTCCGAAAGCGGTTTCCGGGAGCGATAAACCCAAAAACCTTCCAGGTCCGGATGTATTTTCCCCTTATGTTTTGGAATCGTCCAGTTCAGCGTAAGCGTATCTTCCTGCATCTTATAGCTTAAATCATTGACCGCCGGCGGCGGTGCCGGACGCGGCGCAACAGGCGGCGCCTTGAGGCCGCATCCGGACAGATAAAAAGCAAACGCAGCTAAAATTGAAAGCTTTAAAATTAGTCCTTTGTGGTTACTTTTAAACATTTAGACTCTTTATCAAGACTTTTTTCAGCCTCCTTGATAGCGGCCTTTACGTTTTCCGTGGCTGTTCCACCGAAAGACGTTCTGCGATTTATCATTCTTTCGATAGTCAAAACGTTGAAAACATCCTTTGTTATCAGGGATGAAAAGGTTTTTAATTCTTTTAATGTAAGTTCCTGAAGCTCTTTCTGCTGGCCGAGTGCATAGCTGACAGCATGGCCGACACAGCTGTGGGCTTGACGGAACGGCATACCTTTGGTCGCAAGGTAATCGGCCAAGTCGGTTGCGTTTAAAAAACCTGAAGTCGCGGCCTGCTGCATGGCTAACTGGTTTACGGTCAGCTTCGGGAGCATATGGATGTTAATTTCGATACATTCTTTTAATATATCGGCCGTATTGAACAAAGCGGCTTTATCTTCCTGCATGTCGCGGTTATAAGTGAGCGGCAACGCCTTCATCATGGTCAACAAGGCTGTCAAATCCCCAAAAACCCGACCGGTTTTGCCGCGGACCAGTTCAGGTACATCCGGGTTCTTCTTCTGAGGCATGATGCTGCTGCCGGTGGCAAAGGAATCCGGAAGTTCAATAAAGCCGAACTCGGATGACGACCATAAAATAAGTTCTTCCGACAGGCGGCTTAAATGCACCATGCAAAGGCTTGCTGAAGCCAAAAATTCGATAATATAATCCCTGTCTGAAACCGCATCCAGGCTGTTGGCCGATACCTTGGGAAAGTTGAGCAGTTTGGCCGTATATTCTCTATCAATGGGATATGTTGTCCCGGCCAGAGCCGCACTGCCGAGCGGCATGATGTTTATACGTTTCAAGCAGTCGCTGAATCTTTCCGTATCGCGCGAAAACATTTCATAATACGCCATCAGATGGTGAGAAAGCAAAACCGGTTGGGCTCTCTGCAGATGCGTGTATCCCGGCAGGACGACATCTATATGCACCTTGGCCAGATCAACCATGACTTTTCGCAACTCAACAAGGCGCTTAATTGTATTTTGCGTCTCATCTCTCAAATACATTCTCACATCGAGGGCCACCTGGTCATTGCGGCTGCGGGCAGTATGAAGTTTCAGCGCGACCATGCCCGCTTCCTGAAGCAGCCAGGTCTCAATATGCATATGAATATCTTCGAGGCTGTCATCATAGGTAAGCTTGCCTCGATCGAGTTCTCTTTTAATTTTCCCAAGGCCTTCAATCAATAGATCAGCCTCTGTTTCTGAAATAATCGAAGCCTTGGCCAGCATCCGGCAATGAGCAATGCTCCCTTCGATATCGTAAGGATAAAGTCTTTTGTCGATATCAATCGAAGATGTAAAGGCTTCAACAAGCCTATCTGTTTTTTCGGAAAATCGACCATCCCAGGCTTTTTCAGACATATATAACCTCTTGTCTCCATTGAGCGATAATACTCAATGCAAGTTATCTGTTATTCGTTACTGGAATTAATCACGCGCGAAGCACCCGACGAGGGAAAAACACGAAATTGGGAAAGCACGAAGTTTTTTTAATATTTTTCCGTGCTTTCGTCCTTTCATGCTTTCGTGATATTTTTTGCCTTTTTACGCAACCGTTATTTTTGTTGTTCGATCATCTTATGGATACGCAACCGCAGCGCATTCAGACGGATAAAGCCTTGGGCATCTTTCTGGCTGTAGACACTGTCTTTTTCAAAGGTGGCGAAATCTTCCCGATACAGGGATTTATCAGATTT
>JAQBHK010000516.1:0-3010 GCA_032127815.1 Desulfobacterales bacterium | reverse complement strand
CTCCGGCAACCACGGTTGTAACGGATCATCTCTAACCCCTTTAAACTTGGCCAAAACTTCCTTGCCCGCCAAAATTGTCGTTGGTTTGAAATATGCCTTTGTCGACCTTCTGGGCGACATCGGCAAGTGGTTTATTCTCGGTATTCTACTGGCAGGGCTGATCTCCTATTTAATCCCGGACACTCTGTTTGAATTATACCTGACCAACAATTTTATTGCCATGCTTGTGATGCTGGTGGTCGGCCTGCCCATGTATGTATGCGCGACGTCCTCAACACCGATTGCCGCCGCCCTGGTAATGAAAGGCTTAAACCCTGGGGCCGCCCTGGTATTTCTGCTGGCCGGACCGGCGACGAACATCGCTTCTTTGAGTATGGTTTCAGGTCTTCTGGGCAAAAGGTCACTCTTGATCTACCTGGGATCGATCGCTGTATGCTCTCTGGCCCTCGGCATTGTAACCGACATGATATATTCCGGCATCGGCATCACCGCCAAAGCATCAGCAGGACAAGCCGCTGAAATATTCCCCTATTATGTAGAATATGCCGGTGCGGCCGTCCTTGCCATTTTGCTTGCGTTTGCGATCTGGAAAAACTATAAAGTACCTGGGGCTTGCAGCACGTGTTAACCCGACCCGAACAATTCGTAAATATCCTGGTCCAGAGGGTCAGGCTTTGATTCCACTCCATACGGGTGTAACTATCTCAAAGAGAGTAAATTAAATTATAAATATCAAATGTCAAATATTTTACCCTGTTAAATAATGCTCCGCATTAAATCTACGATTTATTTAACAGGGCAGGCAAATAACAATGACCGAAATTCAAAATTACAAACTTTGGAATTTCCTTGGAATTTGCTTGCCCGCCGTCTTTTTGGCGGGGTGCTTGGAATTTGTGATTTTGGGCTCAAAACTCCAAGGCAGAGCCAAATATCTCTGCCCTGTTCCAAAAAACCAGGTTTTTCAGGGAAAAATAAAACATGATGGATATGAAAATCGAGACGATAGCTATCAGCAAGAAAAAGGGGACTCGCAAGAGCTGCTGCGAGGAAGCACTCCTCGTCCAAGACCACGGCCTTAAGGGCGACGCCCATGCCGGTGACTGGCACCGCCAGATCAGCCTGCTGGCGTCCGAAAGTATCGATAAAATGCGCAACAAAGGCCTGGATGTGACCTTCGGTGATTTTGCCGAAAACATCGCGACATCGGGAATCGACTGGGTAACAGTCCCGGTGGGCACCAGGGTCAAGTTAGGTGGCACCTGTCTGATAGAAATTACTCAGATCGGCAAAGAATGTGTCAAAAAATGCGCCATCTATTACCAGGCCGGCGACTGTATTATGCCCAAGGAAGGGGTTTTTGCCAGGGTGCTTGAAGGCGGCATTGTCCGCAGCGGCGACAAAATCGAAATACTAACATCCGATACCGGTTAACAGGATTCAAGGATCAGGGACCAGCCGCCTTCGCAGTACTACGGCACGTCAAGGGGAGCAGCAACCAGCAACTCTTAACCCGTAACCCGTAACTCACAACAAGGAGTATCTCTTGGAAGCATCTTTAAAAAAAACGGTCATCCAATGGGACAAATCATCCAACCGCTCATTGGAACATGAACTGCTTGGCGAAGAACCGCTCTCGATCATAATTGAGGGTAAACCGTATTCGGTTGTGATGCGTACACCGGGAAATGAACTGGCCCTTGCCGCCGGTTTCTGCCTGGCCGAAGGGATTGTGGATACTCCGGATGATTTTACCACCATTACTTGTTGTAAAGATACCGATAATAACGTAGTCGCCATTACCCTCAGCCCATCAAGACGCAAAAACATAACCGATCTTCTCGACCGCCGCGGCTTTATCAGCCAGACAAGCTGCGGCATTTGCGGCAAGGAAATAGTTAAAGACCTTTATCAAATGGTTCAGCCGGTCAGGAATAACACGCCAATTGACAGCAAACTGGCGCTGGAGTGTCTTGAAAATCTTAACCGCCATCAGCCCTTGCGCGATAAAACCCGGGCATCCCATGCCGCCGCCCTCTTTTCTTCGGATTTTGAGTTGCTGACAGTGGCCGAAGATGTCGGGCGTCACAATGCCTTGGACAAAGCCATCGGTGAGCTGTTTCTGACCCGCCGGCTTGGCAAAGCATCGCTGGCAGTCCTTTCTTCCCGCATCAGCTATGAACTGGTCCAAAAGGCCGCCAGAGCTAAAATTGCCGTTATCTGCGCCATTTCGCGCCCCACTGCCCTGGCTGTTGAGCTGGCTGCCGGCCTCAACATGACACTGGCCTGTCTGGCCAACGAAACCGGACTGATAATCTACTGCAACGAGCATCGCTTGAAATTGTAACCCAAATTGCAAAGAATCCTGGCCCATAGGACCAGGATTTTCAGGACTAACTAAAAAGGCATGCTGCCATGGCTCAAATTAACAACACCTCACCTTTGGATTTTTACAACCTGCTCTTAGAGGCTGAACGCGCCGGCGTAAAGGTACTGCAAGAGTTACTCTCGCAAACCGAGGACCAGTATCTATTGGATCTTTTAAAGAAATTTTTGAGGGATGAAGGCGTCAACTGCCGCATTCTGATCGCCCTGATCCACGATCTCGGAGCCGAGCCCAGCAACAAAACCGGAGATTTCGTCGAAAAGGTGCTGGCGCTGGACAGCTTAAAAGAGCAGATCGACCTGCTGATCCGCGGTCAGGCATGGGTGGCACGCAAAATCCGGGAATCCCGCCACCTCTTACCGGCAGGATCGCCACAACTGTTCATGGAAGCGATCAAGGTACAGCACGAAGAGAATGTGGACACCCTAAGTATATATTTAAAAACCTAAACTGATCGGTTCTAGGTTCAGAGTTCAGGGTTCTGCGTTCAGGGTTCAATGGAACGCGGATAACACAGATTAAAACGGATCTACACAGATACAGATAAAATAATATAAAATCCGTGAAAATCCGCAAAATCCGTGTCATCTGTGTTCTACCTAAACTGATTGGTTCTGGGTTCTG
>JAQBHK010000515.1:0-14288 GCA_032127815.1 Desulfobacterales bacterium | reverse complement strand
CAAACAACAAGCACCAAACAACAAGCACCAAACAACAAGCACCAAACAACAAGCACCAAATTCCAAGGAAATTCCAAAGTTTGTTATTTTGAATTTCGGTCATTGTGATTTGTTTGTAATTTGTAATTTGATATTTGTAATTTCTCCATTTCGGTTATTGTTATTTGTTTGATATTTGGAATTTAGTGCTTGAAATTTAATTTGTTCCATTTGAGACAGGTGCACCCTTATAGGATGAAATCAAAGCTGGGTTCTATGGGTTTGGATTCTTTACATCTATTCTGTCCAGATCTTTATAATCCTGTCTGTGACCTGCTCCGGCGTTAAATCATCCGTTTCTATTGCGTATTGAGCAGCGCTTTTGTATTTGGGAATCCTTTGCTCCAAAACTTCCGCCACCTCTTCGGTAAAAGTTTTCCCGGAAGTCAAGGCCGGTCGCTGAGAGCCGCCGTGAATGCGTGCGACGATTGCATCCACGGAAGCCTTCAGCCAAAATATGCAAGAGTTTGTTTTAAGTGCCTCGACATTTTCAGGCCGTTCAATAATTCCGCCGCCGGTATCAATAATGATATTATCAAGACCTGCCAATTCCCGGGCCGTTTCAGATTCCATATCGCGAAATTCAGGCCAGCCAAATTTATCCACAATTTTCGGAATTGACATGCCGGCCTTTTTAACTATTTCCGCATCCATACCAATACACGGCATCCGTAGACGCTCGGCGAGAAGCCCTCCTACCACACTTTTTCCAGTACCACGATATCCGATCAGCACTATATTCATGATTCCAATTGCTCCAATACGACCCGCCGCATAACCTCGGCAGGTGCGTCAACGCCGGTAAAACGTTCAAATTGCATAACCGCCTGGTTGATAAACATATCGACTCCGGAGATAACTTTAAGGCCGCGAGACTTGGCTTCAGTGAGCAGTTTGGTTTCAAGAGGCGTATACACTATATCAAAGACAATCTGCTCCGGCCTAAAAAATTCGGCAGGAATGATGGAGGCATTTTCGTTTGGATGCATGCCGATCGGCGTGCAGTGAATGATTACATCAGCATTCTCCATCTCGGCAGCAAGAGAGCGTTTGGTCAGCAGCTTGGATTGGATGAATGTATCCGTGCCGGTCTTTAAATCAGCTGTCAAATCCTGAAGCATATTTTCGTCAATATCCAAAATTGAAAGTTTTCCAAGTCGGGCGTTGTGCGCAAGGGTAAAGGAAATAGCCCGCGAGGCGCCGCCGCCGCCTAACATTAAAATGTTTTTACCTTCAATTTCTACTTCGGCATCCACAATGGCCTTTAAGGCACCCGGTCCATCCGTGCCCAACCCGAATAATTTGCCCTGTTCGTTAATAACCGTATTAATTGAACCGATGGAGCGGTCCACCGCATCTATTTCATCCAAATATTGCATGGCTTCAATTTTATGCGGAATAGTGACACTCATGCCGCGAAAGTTTTCGAGGGCCCGCATGCCTGCCAAGGCATTTTTTACATCTTCGACCCGGCAGGCTACGTAAACAAAATCCAGGCCCAATTCCTCGAAGGCGGCATTGTGAATTGCCGGTGAAAGACTGTGCGCAACCGGATTTCCGATAACAGCGCAAAATTGAGTGCTGCAGCTGATAGATCTAACATTTTTCATAAAACCTCCTTATGAATATCTTGCGACGCTTAATTCCAGAACTGAATAATTTTCGCAGTTTAAGTCATAGCATATTGGAATGCAAGTGCCATTTGGTTTGGATTACCAAATATCGTTACCGGAGCGGGGCGGCGGAAAAGCGCAGTGCGATGGCAGGATGGGCATTTTGAAGAGGCTCGCAGTCCCGCCAAAAAAAGACGGAGGCGTCGACGCATTTTTAAGATGGCCTGCAACATGTACCTCTCTATTCATTACTATTGCTAATTTAAAGAATTATGATATTTATCAGCAGGGAATCGAATGCCTGGTACGGATGAACAGTAATGCCTGATTACATCTAAAAAGGAAAGGTTTAGTATGGAAGCAATTTGGCACAAAAACTATCAAGAAGGCGTACCTTTTGAAATCGATCCTCGTAAATACAACTCTATTCCTGAAATTCTGGAGGGTGCGTTTAAAAAATTTTCGAATTTGCCCGCCTATCATAATATGGGGAAAACGATAACATTTGGTGAATTGGAGACGCAGTGCAAAAAATTCTGCAGCTATTTGCAAAACCGGCTTGGCCTGCAACCGGGGGATCGGGTTGCCTTGATGCTGCCGAACATTTTACAATATCCAATCGCACTGTTCGGCCTCTTACAGGCGGGGATGGTGGCCGTAAACGTCAACCCGCTATATACGGCCAGGGAATTACAGCACCAGCTTGCCGACTCCGGCGCCAAGGCGATTGTCATATTTGCAAACTCAGCCCATCTTCTGGAACGTGTTTTGCCCGCTACGAAGGTGGAGTATGTTATCGTCACTGAAATCGGCGACATGCTTTCGTTTCCAAAATCATGGATTGTAAATGCCGTCATAAAATACGTTAAAAAAATGGTGCCGGACTGGAACATCCCTCAGGCCGTATCTTTTAAAGATGCTTTGGGCCAAGGCGATCCTGTTGCCGTCAAACCGGTTGTCATTGATTACGAGGATATCGCTTTTTTGCAGTATACCGGCGGCACTACGGGCGTTTCCAAAGGCGCTGTCCTGACCCACGGCAATATTGTTGCCAATATCACCCAGGCACGGGCCTGGATTAAGCCTGATATTCGGGAGGGAAAGGAAGTTGTTATCACGCCGCTGCCGCTGTATCATATATTTGCATTGACAGCCAATTGTCTGACCTTTTCTTCCCTGGGCGCCCTGAATGTTTTAATTACCAACCCGCGAGATATTCCGAATTTTATCAAAGAACTTAAAAAGTGGGACTTTACGGTGATTATCGGGGTAAACACTTTGTTCAATGCGCTGTTAAACCATGTTGAATTTAAGAATTTAAACTTTAAGGATCTTGGAATTGCACTGGGCGGCGGCATGGCCGTTCAAAGACCGGTTGGCGAAGCCTGGCAAAAAGTGACCGGCAAACCATTGCTTGAGGCCTATGGGCTGACTGAAACTTCACCGGCGGCCTGCATAAATCCGCTGAATTTGCCCGGCTACAATGGTTATGTCGGCCTTCCGCTTCCATCGACAATAGTGGCCGTAAAAGATGATAATGAAAAGGATGTGCCGCTGGGCGAAATCGGCGAAATTTGTATCAAAGGTCCGCAGGTGATGAAGGAATATTGGCGGCGCCCGGAAGAGACCAGGATCGTTATGACCTCCGATGGATTTTTTAAGACCGGCGATCTGGGATTTATGAATGCCGACGGTTTTGTAAAAATTGTTGACAGAAAAAAAGATATGATTCTCGTTTCCGGTTTCAATGTGTATCCCAATGAGATTGAAGAGGTTGTTGCAGGCCATGACAAAGTTTTGGAATGTGCCGCCATTGGTGTTGCTGATGAAAAAAGCAGTGAAGCGGTCAAGTTGTTTGTCGTTAAAAAGGAACCGTCTCTCACTGAAGATGACCTCCGTCGTTTCTGTAAAGAACAGCTTACAGGATATAAAATACCAAAATTTATTGAATTTCGAGACGAACTGCCAAAAACGAACGTGGGCAAAATATTAAGGCGGGCTTTAAGAGAATAAAGGTTGGCAAAAAAGTAAATTTATTTTTCCATCGGTATTGAAAAAAAATCAATTGCATTTTTTCCCAAAATCAGTTCCAAGGATTTGTCCGGCAGGCGAGCGGCCTTAATCCATTTTAGCTCGCGATCCCATGCAAAAGGGATGTTGGGGAAGTCAGATCCGTACATTATGCGGTCAACTCTCATTTCATTCAGCGGCAAAGGCTTATTGTTCGGCAAATAGTCCGTTAGTACCATGGCCGAATCGAGCCAGATGTTATCGTATTTTTCAATCAGTTGCTTATAGGGCAAAAATTCATCAGTTCCTAAATGAGGTACGCATACTTTGAGCGTGGGGTAATTTTTTATTACTCTTTCCAACTTCTCAGCTCCGCAAATTATATAAGGATCGCAGGCATAAGCCGGACTTTTCGGTTCTCTGCCGACATGCATTATAAGCGGCTTTGCGTAAGAAGAACACAGATCATAAATTATATCCATTTCCTTGCTGTTCATGTCAAAACATTGCACATGCGCGTGAAGTTTAACACCTTGCAAACCGGAATCAAACGCTGCTTTCAGGATATCTTCCGTGCCCTCTTCACCAGGAAAGACCGTGGCCATACCAATAACTTTTTTTGGAAATTGATTGCATTGTTTTGCCGCATAGCGGTTCAATTCATATGCAATTCCGGGTTTGTGTGCGTACTGCAAAGCGATAATACGGCCGACACCACGAGATAATAAAAACTCTAAAACCTCTGAAGCGCTAAGCTTATAGCGTATGGGCCACCCGTATTCATCAAACCATTTCCAGATAGATTTAAATAGAGCTTCCGGAAATATATGAACATGCGCGTCGACTATTAGTGGGAAAGAGTTTGGAACTTTTTGGCCTTCAATGTCATTTAATGCGGGAAGTGGTGTGTTGAGCATCATATTTTTTTTATGGTTGTTCTCTGTTATCGGCGTTTTCCATCAGTGCTTTGACCGGTTCGAGGCCATAAGGCGATCCTTCTTCGATGGCCTTTAGTACGGTCCCTCCTCCGGTAAAGAAGTAATACTTGGCGTCATCCATTGCGGCCAGATAGAGTCCGGGACTGAGGTTCTTAAACTCCTGGAGAGTGTCGCCTCCGCCGTAGAGCTTTAGGGCTTGCCAGTTGCGGTCTATGGTTTGGTCCAGTTCCTTGGAACCCTCATAAAAGTGAGGAGTAAACCCCATAACCGCATTGACTAAAATGGTCTTGGCCGAGCTGATCACATTGGCTACTCCGGGAGCATCGAACGATTCCGGGGCCACGTCGAGCAGGTATCGGTACTCTTCCCCCGCCTTAAATTCCCTGATATCGCGCTTCCGGAACTTTCCTTGCATGCGTCCTTCAAGGGTGTCTGATTCGACAACAAAAGGGAGTTCCACTATCTTATTGTTTTCCCGGTCCTGGCGGACCAGTTCCTTGGCGGCCTCGATGTCATCCTGGCCGACCCCGGCAATGCGCACGTCGTATTTGGCGCACAAGAAAGTATTATAGATGACTCCGCCCAGCAAAAGGTGGTCAACCTTTTTGTAGATCTCGTTGAGCGGACCGATTTTAGTGTCATATTTGGCTCCGGCGACAACAGCTACGAAGGGGCGCTCGGGCTCTAAAACATGCTTAAGGAAGATGATTTCCTTCTGCATAAGAAAGCCGGCGTAACTCGGCAAATAATTGGTTACGTCACAGGTGGAGGCATTGTGCTGCCAGGAGCCGAAAGCGTCATTGACAAAGACGTCGGCCAGACCGGCCAGTTGCACCGCAAAACGTTCTCTGGTTTCGCCGATAGCCTCTTCGCCTTCGAACCAGCGCGTGTTAGGCAGATAGATGCCGCCGATGCGGTGGGCACGCAAGTCCCGGATATGCCAGTTGATGGAGGTATCTATCTGCTTGATGCCGGTGTCAGGATCAGCCGGAAACCGGGGCACCGAGAATTTGGTATGCAGTTTGCGTTCCAGATAGTCGACAATAGGCTGGACCGAAGTGTTCTCTTCGATTTTGATGCGGCCGGTATTTTTGTCTCGGGGCCGGCCCACGTGGGACATGAGAATGAGCCGTCCGCCGCGTTCCACAATGTTGTACAACGTGCCTATGGTGGCATCGATGCGGTAGGGATCATGTATTTTTCCTTTTTTAACAACGTTGTGGTCTACTCGCACCAGGACGAGCTTGTTCCGCAAGTCAGCGTCCTGGATGAGGGGCAAGTTGGGGTCTAATTCCGGGCGATGCATGACGAAAACTCCTTTTGTAAATATAACGTTAAAAATATTTTATGCAATCACTAGAGATACAAAGTCATCACAGACGCCAGGTGATGCCGGGAGATTTGCGCAAAGGCAGTCTGTGATAGCTGAATTTAGGATAGCCCACCATCATGGCACCAAAGCTCTGATGATTCTTGGGGAGTGATAAAGCCTCCATCATGGGAGGGAAAGCAGTGGCCGCGGCGTTAAAGTAGCCGGCCCAGCAACAGCCTAAAGCCATACTGGTAGCGGCAAGTTCGAGATAAGATAACGCAATGGTGCAAGCGGAAGGCGCTGCTAAATTGTCCTTTGCAGCATGAGCAACGATTACAACCGGAGCGCCACGAAGAACAACATCGTTACCATCTTCCCAGCTTTTTACTACTTTATCCATGTGCATGGATAAAGCCATTTGCGACATATTGCTGATCATCCAGCGCATCCAATCGACTACGATTCCTGCAAGATTGCGTAGCTCGTCACTGTCACCCAAAACCAGCCATTGAGCACATTGGGAATTGTGCCCGGATGGCGCGTATCGGGCAATTTCAACAAGTTTGGCCAGAACATCCCTGGGAACGGGTTTGTTTTTGTAAACTCGTATGGAACGGCGGCTTCTCAAAAAATGTTCGCAATGTTCAGCGTTGAAATGCAGAGCCTTCTGTATGGGCGGACATTGCTCTGCCGTCATTACACGATGCGTCAAGCTGCCTGTCGGGCAAACTGCCACACAATGCCCACACTCGATGCACAATTTTTCTGCCTCGGCAATTGGGGTTGGATACGCGCCTTTTTGAAAATCGATAATTCCGGCCGGACAGACTGCGGCGCAGATTCCGTCCTGATTACACGTCTCTTGGTTGACTTCAAACAAATCCACCTTCCACCTCCTTTAGATCATTAATATTTGGTCACCTTAAACTACCATGGTATACAACCAGGATATCATTTTTCAAAAAAACCCTGAAGCACTTTTTCTCCGAGGTTCTTGAAAAAGCCGCTACCGAAGGCAGCGGATGGATAAACGACATGCATCGCCGGTCTGGTACACAACAAGGTTCTTTGAAAACAACCTATTTTCTCAAGGTGCCCGGCGAAAAGGCCATAGTCTGTGCCGGTATCTACGAGTAGTAACTATCGGGTACTTATTTGAAAAATCCGAAGTAAAGGTAATGGCATGGGAAAAATGCCATTTTGATTTTTGGTTCTTCTCCGATTTAGTTGGAGAAGAACCAATTTTATTTTGGAAGCTCTTTCGCTTTTGATCGGGCTTTTAGCTGTTCCATCATTTTTAAGGCCTTTTCTTTAGCATCACGCTCTTTGTCACCGAGATCCTGTTCGAGCCACGGTTGGGTAATCCGCCATGTTAATTGGCCGCAGATTGCAGGTTCGGGATACGCTCCGGGATCATATAAGCTGTATTCTCTAAAGGAGACCGGCTCTTCTTGATAGCAAGACCAAACCGCCTTTCTTACCCAATCCGGATCGCCTTCAAATTGTATGTCGACAAGAGAAACCTGCTGCCTGAACCTTTCAATCATTTTATCTGTCAAATTGAATAATGACGCATCCGGCGACTCTGTGCCTATAATTTTTTTCTTTGCATCCACTCCGTTTCTAAACAGGGCTTTTAACGCATCACCTGTTGAATGACCCGGTGATTCGGGGCCACCCAAAACTAAATAGCGAATATTGGGGTTGGCGATGATGTTGCACACAATTTTCTCCAACCCAATATTGGGGGTCTGCACCGTGCCTGATAGAGCAGCCCCGCTCTCTATTCCAGCCCTGACCAGGATTTCAATTTCAGGAGGTATTTTATCCGCATCGGCATTCAATATGATAGCGACTGCGACAGGGGAATAATGATTTCCACGCAGGTATCTTCCTTCTTCGGGAGGATAGTCCGGAGCGGGATCGACTTTCAGCATCTCTTGACTCCTTGGATGATTTAAACCGCAATGACGGTTAAAATGATCACCGGCACCAAACCGGCTTTTCCCTGTTCACATCTGGTTGTTGCCACAATATCTGTTTTTTGTAACTTGTTTTGCTATTGATCGATTGATAAAGAAGATCACTTTATTTGGCAACACTCACAAAAGACATTCAATTCTTTACTATTATTTAGACGGAGGTCAAGTAAAAAAGGTTACATTTTTAAAATGTTCGATAGGTCAAAATATTTTATGGGCAGTTTAACGTCGTGCCCGGGACGTGATTTGGCAGCCGTCACTGCAATGCGCCACTCTGGGTAATATAAATCGCTTCACAATCATCACCCCCTTATAATCGAATCATTGGCCGAAACAGCCAATTAGTATACTTTTAAGCAGTCCGGCAAAAGATATCTATTCCAGTCTTTTGCAAACCTCCCGGTACTGGTTGAAAACTCTGCCGGCGCTGACCGCCATGACAATCGCCTGGATCGTGCCGAGTTCTTCTTCGGATACGCCTTTATCCGCGGCTACGCCGGTAAGTATTGTCATGCACGGATAACAGCCCACAGCCATGGCCGCGCCCATTTCGATCATAAAGGTTGTTTTGGAATCCAAAACATCGTTGGCAACGATTGTTTTGTGAAAATCAATAAAGCTTTTTTTCAAATTTGCAGGTATCATTTGACCTCCTTTTCATTAAAGAAATTCAATTTTCTGGTTGGGTTCATGAACCGGTATGCATAGGCTTGACTTTTACAGCCTATCGGTATAGATGAATACTGGATGGTTGATATCGAGTCAAACGATTTGTTTCGATTGCACCTATCGGAAAAAATGATCGGAGGAGAGCAATGGAGATCCGTCAGCTGAAAACCTTTAAAATCGTTGCCCGACTGCTGAGCTTTAAGCAGGCCGCAGAATATCTTAACTATGCTCAGTCAAGCATATCCGCGCAGATTCAGGCCCTGGAAGATGAGCTGGGGGTGAAGCTTTTTGACCGCTTGGGAAGAGGCATTATGCTAACCGAAGCCGGTGTAAGCCTTGTGAATTATGCTGAAAAGATGCTGGATCTGGCAGACGAAACCCGGTCTGAAGTGGCCGGTGCCAAAGAACTGAAAGGATCATTGACCATCAAGGTCCCCGAGACCCTTGGTGTTCACCGGTTGCCGCTCGTTATTAAGCAGTTTCGATCTCGCTATCCAAGTGTGCGGTTACGTTTTACTACCTGTACACACGAAGGTCTTCAGAAAGATCTTCGCAAAGGAATAACCGATCTGGCGTTTTTGATGACAGATTCGTTTAATGTTGCCGACCTTGAAGTTCAAGCCCTGGGGATCGAGAATTTAGTGCTGGTGGCTCATCCCAATCACCCTTTGGCAAAAAAACCGGTTGTCCATACCCGGGATCTGGAAGGCGCAACCCTCCTCTTTTCGAGGGTCGATTGCAGTTACAGAAAGACTTTAGAGACACTTCTTAAAACGGAAAAAGTTCGTTATGACGCGACACTCGATTTTAACGGCGTAGCGGCCATCAAACAATGTGTGATGGCCGGAGTGGGTATTAGTATTCTACCCGAGATTACCGTGGCGGAAGATATTTCTCAGGGACGTTTGACCGCTTTATCCTGGTCTGAGGGGATGATAGAGGTTGCAACGTTGATGATCTGGTACAAAGACAGGTGGCTGTCTCCGACACTGAGTGCTTTTATGGAAGTTGCTAAGAAGATTCTTAAAGATACCTATGAAAACGGCTTGATTTAAGCAATGCAATGAATGCGATTACTGTTTAAGTTTAATGTTACCTCAATTGAGCGAAAAATTAATCAGATTGTGACCCCCCTTCGGCCCCATTGTCTTCGATCAGCATTAATAACGACGGTAGAAACAGCAGGTCCAGGGCCAGTGCAAACGTGATGGTCACGGCGGTTAACATACCCATATCCGAATTCACTCTAAATCCTGAAAACGACAAAATAGTGAATCCGACCACCAAAACCAGTGTTGTTACGATGAGCACCGTGCCGACCGTCCGGAAGGAGTAACGGACCGCGTTTTGCGAGTTCATTCCCTGCTCTCGTCTGGCACGAATGTACTTGGTTAGAAAATGCACGGTATCATCCACAACAATACCGATTGTCATGGCCACCATTACCGATAACGCCATTCCAACCCTGCCCACGGTCATCCCCCAAAAGCCGAAGGCCATGAACGCCGGCGTCAGGTTCGGCACAAGGCTGATCAAGCCGAGTTTAAAGCTGCGCAGTGCCAGAACCAATATCCCCGAGATCAACGCCAGTGCCAGAAAAGAACCGCCCAGCATGCTTTCGATGTTGCGTTTGGATATGTGCGCGAACATGATGGAAAGCCCCGTTCCGTATGTGTACATGGCCTCCGGCGCGTTGTGCCTGAGCCATTCGCGCGCACGCTCATCCATTTTGCGAAGATCCTTGGAAGTGACGTTTTTCAGCGTAACTACCATACGGGTCGCCGATTTATCCACATTGATCATGCTGTTCAGGTCCAGACCGAATGGCAGCGACATCTGATACAGAAGCAGATATTGGGCGGCAAGCTCACGGCTTGCCGGGATTCGATAATAGGCCTTGTCGTCCACATGCATGCTCTGGTTGAGCTTTTTCATTCTATCTGCAAACGAGTAAACGTGGACCACTTTAGGCTGTTTTAGATACCATTGGTTGAATTTTTCCAGGGTTTTCAAATATTCAGGATTGTTGATTCCGCCGGGTTCGCCCGAATCCAGGGAATATTCGATGACGCAGTTTCGGTCAGTTCCTCGATGGCGGCAAGCGTTTTGCGCATAAATACATTGCCGTCTTGGGGGGCCACGGCGAACAGGATGTTGTCGTTTTTGGAATACGTATTCTCCTGGGTCTCCATGGCTATGAGTTGGGGATTATCTCGGCTGAAGAAAACGCGGATGTCATTGTTGAAGGTAAGAAAAAGTGTTCCGCTGCCCGAAAGGCAGACAAATAACACTGTGGCGATAACGATCGCCCACTTATGTTTTACTACCCAATATCCAAATCCGGATTCGTTCAATTCTGTCCTGCATTAATAAGTTAACGGCGTTTCTTTAATCTAAGTACTTCTTGTTGAGCAATATCACATCATTTGCGACGAAGTTGAGTTCGGCATTGAAGCGCTGCGCGAGGTATTCAAAGGTGCTCCGACTATAAAAGCAAATATGCGTCATATCGCGAATATAGTGCCATTGACTGAAAGCGTGTTCATCGATCACCAGCTTCGTCATAATACCCAGCCAGCCGCCTGGTTTTAAAATCTTAAACAATGCTGCAAAATCCTTGTTGGGATCGTGCAGATGTTCTACGACTTCAGTGGCACATATGAAATCATAATTTTTATCAAACACGGAAGGATCGTTGTAATAAAATGGGTCATAGAGATCCACCTGCTGACCACGCTCTTCTAACAGGACCGACAGGGTCGGACCCGGGCCGCAACCAAAATCCAATCCTTTTTGTTTTGAATCCAGCTTCTCCAATAGAGGCGTACTTAATCGAGACAGGAATTGGCGATAGCCCTGAAGCTGTGCATCGTTTTCATGCAAATCATACGTTGCCTTTTCATCTTCGGCGCTAAGCCAATAGCGCTTGGGGACAAAGACCAACTTACAATAAAAACAGCGCAAGTAGATTCTTTTTTTATCCTCGAAAAATGAATCCAAAGCTTCATTACCGCACAAGGGACAATGGGGCTTATCGCATTTGGTTTTCATCTATTTCGGGCCTATTTTACCAGATCGCAGCCGTATATTCAGCTCCATACGATTGGGATCAATATCACGGCCGAAGAACCAGCGCCTTTTGGGCTTATTTTTATAGCTTTTCACACCTTTTATTTCGTAAAGCATTTTTAATAACCCGGGTATAACGGGCCGCGAAACCAGCGGGGGGGGTAGCCCGTCTGCGTCCAGGCGCAAGAGGTTAGACAGATCAATAAATATTAAATATCGCAGGAAAAATATTTAGTTCATGAAGTTCTTCAATGATTTCAAGGATGCCCATGAAGCCTTTTACAGTGCTATTCGTGGTGCACTTGCAGCTTGAGTTCGCCGTAAATGATGTGATTATAAACTTCTTATCTTTTTACCGCCTTTGCCGTTCTTGGTGCTTTATATACAAACCAATCTTCTTTGGTTATTTCATGAAAATAGTCTGCTTCATCAATTAATATCTTGGCAGCTGTTTTTCTTACCGCAGCAATTTCTACCCTGACACCTTCCCCTTTCAGATGTATAACCAAATCCACAAAATCCGAATCCCCTGACATAATGATAATGGTGTCAACCTTCGAAGCGAGTTGCGTTGCTTTGATAGAAAGTGGAATATCGGCAGATTTATGACACGGAATAACAGAGCCATAATAGTTTTCATGTAATCTATCTGCGAATTTCGAAGATATGGACTTACCTTCCCTAAAATAAAGCAGCCTGTTTAATCCTCTGTCATTTAGCAATTTCGGGATTAACATGTCAAAATTGATCATGGCGTTTTTTGTTTTAGAGAGTTCATGAATACTCCGTTCAATATTGTTCCCATCGCATAGTATGGCTACCGATTGATTAATTAAAATATTTCCCATAATTATTTCCTTTTAAATTGATGAAAGCATAAACTTGTTCCCGGTAGCCTTTATCATCACGATTTTTTTTTGCAGAAGGAACAAAGCGGCAATATACCTCGTAACGTTTTTATTTCATCAAGGGCTTTATTGTTTTCCGGGCTTGGCCCGGCTGCTAAATGGTGATACCCTGCACTATGTCACAAGTGTCGGACAAAGTCCAGATCCATCCTTGCGGAGGGGTTCGTAGCAAAGCGCAGAGGTTTGCGCCGGCAAGAGTGACCTCGGGAACGTCCAAAGATAGCTGCCGAAGGTAAGGTCGTTGCAGCAATGTAGCGGCTGAAGGGCTGGAGCGAAGCGTAAGGCAAGCCGCAGACGAGGAAAAGTCATGGTGTTTTCCGTTTGCTTCTTCTCCAACTAAACTGGGTTATCTCATTAAATTGTGCTGTCCGCTCGGTTATTGAGAGTGAATCAAATTAAAAAAAAGATAATACCAGCTTTGCGAGGAGAAGATCATTCGTAAACTCACGGCTGATTTGCCGTGTTACTGGCGGTAATTGACTTCAGTTGAATAACGCCTTAGAAAACCGTCTCCTTGTTGGTCAAACAGGTCTGATAATAAGGATGATACCTTGGCGCCATGTTTAAAAAAACTCTGTTGGATAAGTTCTTCCGAATGACGCACATACTTTGCAATTAAGCTTTCAGTATCAATGCTCGGAAAACCTTCAGAAAAGAGCGATTCACTATAAATTTTTCTTATCTTTTTCAGTTTCGGCTCCAAAAGGATATGCGGATACAACAAAGAAAGAGCGAAACCATCAGCTATTTGCTCAAGATTGTATGTATAAAGAGAGTGTCCATTCCGGTTGAGCCATTCTTCAATACCATGCCCGCATTCATGCAGAGTTCTTTCAATAAGCATTCTGGGATGCCTGATCGCCGGTGAAATCTCAACTCGCCCTTGCTTGTACCAACCATTGCCCACGGATAAATCGCCGTATGTAATGACAGATATCTGTTCTTCGAGAGCTTTACCCGGATTGGCAGGAACTTGTTCGAGCAATTCATTTAACATATCGGACTGCCATTTTTTTAATTCAATCTTCATCTTACGCTATAACATAGAAAGATGCATTGTGTGTGTCAAACAAAAAAGGTTGTATTGCTTTGATCTGGTGCATCTTCGACTTTCGCTCAATTAATGTATAAAAAATAAAGAGATTAGAGCATTTCGAGCGCAGTACTTGAATATTCTTGTGGATTTAATTATAACCTGAAACAACTTAAAGCGCCTATTCTTTATTTAGACAGCTTGCTACAGGATTTTTTTGCCTTTCACTAAACAGAGCGGCATAGCCGCGTTTCATAAAATTGTAACACGATTTTATTATGCAAATGAAAATTACTATTAAAAATAATCTTCGTTTAAGCGCAATCCCGTCGAAATTACGGGAAGATCTTATGGAAAAACTGAAAATCTTGAACCCCAAATGGCTTGAAAATGAGAGGCTGGGACGCTGGAATCGGGGCACCCCCAGAGAGTTGCGGTTTTTTGATAAAGTTCGGGACAACGGCTTATGGATACCACGGGGTTACATTCGGCACCTGATACTGCTTTGCAGGCGCTATGATATATTATACCAGATTGATGACCGCAGATCCGGTCTTCCGGCAGTAAATTACAGTTTTAACGGCGAGTTAAAACTATTTCAGCAGCAAGCGGTGCAGGCCATGCTGGCCAAAGAGTTCGGTACTCTGAGTGCGCCTACCGGAAGCGGAAAAACGGTAATGGCCCTGTATATCATCTCAAAGCGCAGGCAGCCCGC
>JAQBHK010000514.1:0-2699 GCA_032127815.1 Desulfobacterales bacterium | reverse complement strand
GCTGCTTCCGGCCTTTTCTGCCATCGATGCCTATCACATGACGAGCTGTACCATCGATGAAGCGCTGCGCAGGCTTATTGCCGTCGGTGGGGATCCGGAGCATATTGGCGGTGTCGATAATTTTTGCTGGCCGAGTGTACAGTACCATCCGCAAAACAACCCTGACGGCAGATTCAAAGCAGCTCAATTGGTGCGCGCCTGTTGGGCGCTTCGAGATATTTGTCTGGCGTATGAGATACCGCTGCTTTCAGGCAAAGACAGCATGTACGTTGACGGCCACCTCCCGGGGCGATACGGAGAAACCCACAAGGTGTCGGCGCCCGAGACCCTTCAATTTTCGACCACGGGCGTTATCGAGGATGTCAACAAATGCGTGACCATGGACAGCAAAATGCCCGGGGATCTGGTGTATATTCTGGGTATCACCCGCGATGAACTCGGCGGATCCGAATATTACGAGCATTTGGGCTATGTGGGGCTTAATGTTCCCCGGGTTCCGGCAGGTGAATTTGTTCCTTTGTATCGAGCTTTGAGCCGTGCCATTAAAAAAGAACTGGTCGCTTCCGCCCACGGGATCTATCGGGGCGGACTGGGCGTGCACCTTGCCATGAAGGCCATGGGGGGCAATCTGGGCTTACAGGCCGACCTTGCCCGGGTGCCGGCCGACCGGGTTGACCGCAGTGATGTGCTTCTGTTTTCGGAATCAGCCGGGCGTTTTATCGTGACTGTCGATCCCCAAAACAAAGAAAGCTTCGAGAAGGTTTTCAAAAATCTGGAATGTGCCTGCATCGGCAGCGTAACTGCAGAAACCGATGTTATCATTAAAGGACTTGACGGCAGTATTTTGGTTGACGTTGCGGTTGAGGAACTCAAGACTGCCTGGAAACAGCCATTTGGAGATTTGGTGTAACCGGGTTACGGGTTACGAGTTACAGGTTGCAGGTTACGGGTTACGGGTTGCGAGTTACGGGTTGTGCGGGTTTCGGGTTACATACTTGTTGCTTTTTGCTCGATGACGGTTACTGATAACCGATAACCGATAACTGGTCACTGATAAATGATCTCCGATCACTGGATGCTTAATGGAAGCTGACATGAATAATGTAAATGCGCTTGTGCTGACTGGATACGGACTGAACTGTGATCATGAGACCGCTTATGCCCTCGAACTTGCCGGTGCCGCCGCCCGCCGGGTTCATATAAACGCTCTGATCGACGGAACCGTGAATTTAACCGACTTTCAGATTATGGTCTTCGGGGGCGGCTTCAGCTGGGGGGACGATCACGGTGCCGGTGTGATCCAGGCAGTACGCATGAAAACCCACCTGGGAGATCAAATCCTAGAGTTTATTGAGGCCGGATATCTGGTGCTGGGGATCTGCAACGGATTTCAGACCCTGGTCAATCTGGGTCTTTTGCCCGGCTTTGATTTTGACTATACCCGGCGGTCCGTAGCCCTGACGTATAATGACTGTGGCAATTTCAGGGATGACTGGGTTGCTTTAAAAGTGAATGCGGCATCCCCCTGTATCTTTACCGCCGGAATCGATCTGGCGGAATTTCCGGTCAGACACGGTGAAGGAAAATTTTATGCCGGCGAAAGCACTCTGGCACAATTAATCGATAACAACCAGGTTGCCGTACAATATGCCGGACCCGACGGCCAGCCTGCCAAAGGCCGGTTCCCATACAATCCCAACGGCAGCATCGATGATATCGCCGGGATATGTGATCCCACCGGCCGTGTTTTCGGCCTGATGCCCCATCCTGAAGCCTTTAACCATTGGACCAATCATCCGGACTGGACCCGCCGCAAGGAGACCCTGAAACGCCAGGGTTTAGCCACCGACACCGGCCCTACCATCGGTATCCGCCTTTTCCAAAATGCAGTCGACTATATCCGCAACAATACATAATTAGCCACAGAACCACCCAGACTTTTTACCACCCATTCGCTTTGCTCATTAGAGACGCAGAGGATGCAGAGATAAATAATTTTTCCATTGCCGTTGACCCCGCTTGTAGCGGGACAGGGACGCCGGCAATGGAAAAGTGCTCAGTCCCGCTGGGCGGGACGCTGGAAGTTACAGACAATTTTTGGAACCGATCTTTTAACCAATGGAACCAATTGAACAGCACATTTGAAATTCTATGGAATGGATACCCTCTTGACGAAATTTGTTGCCCTGTTATTATTAATCTTATAATTTTAGAAAATAATAATTTTAAAAATTTGGAAAAACAAAACCCTTTAAATACATAAAACATTCTTCCCGTTTTGTTTACGCTCATTTAGGGTAAAAAGGAGGGCATCATGGCTCTGGTAAAAGTTAAACAAAATTTTCAAGTAACCATTCCGGGAAAACTACGCAAAATATTCAATATTATGGAAGGTGATTACTTGGATATGGAAAAGCATAACAACGGAATATTTATAAGGCCAGTCAAGATAGTTCATCCTGATCAGGAGTATTTTTATACTAAAGAATGGCAAGAAGGTGAAGCCGAGGCAGACAAAGAGATTGCCGAAGGCAAATTGGCTGGGCCTTTCGAAACCGTTAATGATTTAGTAAAAGAATTAGACAGTTAGGCTCTTTCAGAGAATCAGTGGGTAAATATTACAATTATATCTTATAAAGGTTCAATATTACAAAATTGTTATGCTGATCATTTATCTGTCTATTATTTGTTTAGACATC
>JAQBHK010000513.1:0-2786 GCA_032127815.1 Desulfobacterales bacterium | reverse complement strand
ATGAATGGACGGAATTGCAGCGGTCAATGCTTCAGGAAGAACTGCAAAAAACATTTGGCAACGTTGAAGTATATACGGCCATGCGCTATTGGAATCCGGCAATAAAGGATGTCGCTGAAACGATATCAAAAAAAAGCCTAGACTTGATAGTATTACTTCCCCTTTATCCCCATTACTCAATAACTACTACCGGCTCTTCATTTAATGAATGGAGAAGAGTGTATCAGGGAGACACCGGCAGGCTAAAGTATGTTTATGACTATTTTGAAAACCATAGATATATATCGGCTTTAAATGAACGCATTGATGAGACGATTTTGCGCTTTCCTGAAGATGTGCGCGAAGATATTCAAATAGTGTTCAGTGCTCATGGAACTCCCAAAAGCCTCGCCGAAAAAGGAGATCCTTATTCAAAGCAAATAAAAGCAACCGTTGAGAGTGTCATGCAAGCGCGTAATTTTTCACATGACTATCACTTGTGTTTCCAAAGCAAGGTTGGCCCTGCTAAATGGCTTGAGCCTTCAACCGATAAAATGATTAAGGAGCTGGCAGTTCAAAGCAAAAGGCAATTGCTGATTGTTCCGATAAGTTTTGTGTCCGATCATATTGAAACCTTGTTTGAGTTAGATGTTGAATACAGAATTATTGCCGATAAAGAAAACATCGAAAATTACATCGTTATGCCAGGACTGAACGATTCCAAAGTGTTTGCGTCAGCTTTAAAGGAGCTAGCTGTCCAGGCGCTTCAGTCCTAATTGTGCCAAAACACAATTAGAGAGGGGTCAGGGATCAGGGGCACCCTCGACATTCGCTCAATCAGAATTATAGTAAAGAATATTAATGATCAAAACCTATAAGGCAAATGGATAAAGGCACAATTAAAATTGCGATTTTGGGCGCGGGTATATCAGGGCTTGCCACCGCCTTTTGGTTACATAAGGATGGGTTTGACGTAACCGTTTTAGAGTCAAAAAATGAACCGGGCGGTTCAATGGTCACCAGGCATGAAGATGGATTTTTGATAGATTATGGGCCCAACAGCGGCTTGGAAACCACGCCGTTAATTGGAAAGATCGTTGCGGCGGTAGGACTTAAAGACGCAATGATCTATGCCGATGCAAAGGCTGACAAAAGATATGTTTTAAGAAATAATCAACTGCATGCCCTGCCCACAAGTCCGACTGCTTTTTCGAAAACCAAATTGTTTACACCCAAAGCCAAGTTGCGTCTTTTGGCTGAACCGTTTGTGGGCAAATCTGAAGAAGGATATTACCAAAGCGTTTCTGAATTTGTAAAAAGACGGTTGGGGCGGGAATTTCTTGATTATGCCATAAATCCTTTTGTTGCCGGAATTTTTGCGGGCAATCCTGACAACCTCAGCGTGAAATCAGCTTTTCCCAAGTTATACCGCCTGGAAGAAGTGTATGGAGGCTTGTTCAAAGGACTTATTTTAGGTGCAAGGGAAAGAAAGATACGGGCAGAGCAATCCAAACAAAAAGCCAGGATGTTTTCATTTAAAAAAGGGATGCAGTCTTTTCCGGAAGCTATTGCCGGCAAATTAGGCGATAAAGTCAAGTACACCTGCAATGTTGAAAAGGTGGTAAAATCAGCACCAAAATTTGAAGTTTTGTACAAGCATGCCGGTAAATCAAAAAAAATTGTTGCGGATATAGTATTATCTACGGTTCCGGCTTATCAGGCTGCTGCTGTTTTTGATGACAAGGAAAATAGATTAATTAACCATTTCAATAAAATTTATTATCCTCCCGTAAAAATGCTGTATTTAGGTTTCCGTAAAGATACTGTCGGTCGAACCCTGGACGGATTCGGGTTTTTAATTCCGGAAAAAGAGAACAAAAAGTTTTTAGGCGCCATCTGGAGTTCGACAATATTCCCTTACCGGGCCAAAAATGATCTGGCGGCATTTACGTTATTTATCGGGGGCGCGCGATCTCCGGAATTGTTTGATAATGAAAATGATAAGCTGATCGACAGTGTGATAAATGAGTTCAAAGAAATAATGCATATTAATAGTGCTCCTATATTTATAAAAGAAAAGATGTGGCCTAAAGCCATTCCCCAATACAGCCTCGGATATATCGAGCACGAAAGATACTTTGCAAAGTTTGAAGCCGACAATCCCGGCATATTTTTAAGCGGTAATTACCGCGGCGGGATTTCTGTGGGCGACTGCATACAAAATTCAGAATTGACGTATAAAAGGATTTGCGAGCATATAAACCGCAAATGAGGAGGTATCTTCTGGACTACTTAAACAGCATATGGAAATTTTTTACGACGATCAAGCTCTCAGTTGTTCTGCTGCTGTCACTGGCAGTCACTTCGATTGTTGGAACGCTCATTCCGCAAAATGAAAGCCCGGCGGCATACTTTCAGGAGTACGGTGAGTTTCTTTATAGAATCTTTGATGTTTTTGACTTTTTCGACATGTACCATTCCTGGTGGTTTCGACTGCTGATCGTTTTGCTGACCGCAAATATTGTTATCTGCTCAATAGATCGGCTGAAGGCCACATGGAAGATCGTTTTTGCCAAAAATCCGATTTTTAATCTTTCAAGATTCAAAAATCATGCCGACAAAGAAAATATAGTCGAGGACCGTTCACCTGAACAATTGAAAGATATCTATGAACCGTTTATATTTAAAAGTTTTGGATACACCCGGACCGAACAGACGGACAAAGGCTTTTGCATTTTTGCCGAAAAATGGCGCTGGACCCGCCTGGGTGTTTACGGGGTGCATCTGAGTATTGTTTTACTGTTGAT
>JAQBHK010000512.1:0-14984 GCA_032127815.1 Desulfobacterales bacterium | reverse complement strand
GTGGTGGCAATGATTTTGATCGATTTTGTGATGATTATTACCGCTCAACGGGTCCTGCTGCGGTCTGAAATTTCCAAAGGATATTTCTTTATTTCAGGTATCGAATTGAGCCTGGCGCATTATCCTGAAGAGATAAAGAATATCAGCAGTTTAAGTTTTAAAGGCAATTTAGAACAACTGTTAAATGAGGCCGGGTATTCATGCGGTATGTTTCTGGGGCCGGATGAACATAAAATATTATTAGACGGGCAAGGTTGTTCTTTACAGAAGGATCTCGAAATACTTGCAAGGCAGTCTATTTTAACCGGCAATAAACTCTCCAGGTTTGAAGGTACAACATGGGCGGTATTTTGGCCACAGAGCCGTCATTTGATCCTGTCAGCGCCAATATTCAGGAAAGGGCGGATCATTGCAAGTGCCGGCATCGTCTTGCCGCTTGAAAAAATCTACAGCAGTTTAAGACAAGCCCAAAATATTTTTTACATATATCTTTTAATCAATACGGTTGTGTTGACACTTGCCGGTCTTTATAGCTTGTCGAAACGTACGGTGAAACCTTTGCAGCGACTGGTAAAAAGAGCCGATGAATACACGGAAGATGATGAAATGGTTTTTCTGTATGAAAAGGAGGATAATGAGTTCAACAAACTATCCAGGGCATTAAACAACATGTTGACACATATTGCCGCCGATAAAGAGAAACTTCGAACAACCGTGATGACCCTTGAAAAGACCAATGTTGAGTTAAAAAAAGCGCAGCAGGAGGTCATACGGGCGGAAAAAATGGCTTCGGTAGGCAGACTATCTTCGGGGATCGCCCATGAAATCGGGAATCCAATTGGTATTGTCACCGGTTATCTTGAGTTGCTTAAACAGAATGATATTTCAGAAGAAGACAGGGGCGAATTCATACTTCGGACAGAGAATGAAATAAATCGAATTCATACAATTATCAGACAGCTTCTTGATTTTGCAAGGCCTTCAAGCGACAGTTCTCAAACAGTTGCGGTCCATGAAATCGTCAAGGACATCGTTGAGACCGTTAAGTTTCAGCCCGTTATGTCGCAGATTGATTTACAGCTCGATCTGGGTGCCCAGAGCGATAGTGTCATCGCTGATCCCAATCAGCTGCGCCAGGTCTTTTTGAATTTGCTGCTTAATGCTGCGGATGCGGTTTCAGCCGACAAAGAACGTCTTGACAGCAGAATATCGATAACAAGCGACGTCGAGCCAATTCCGAAAGCTGATGTGGAAAACCCGACGCCTATGCTAAAGGTTGAGTTGAGCGATAACGGCCTCGGAATTTCAAAAGAAAATATGGACAATATTTTTGATCCTTTTTATACAACCAAAGAGCCCGGCAAAGGAACCGGCCTGGGGCTTTCGGTCAGTTTTATGATTATCGAAGGCATTGGGGGAAAAATCGAAGCCAGCAGCACAGAGGGCATAGGTACTACCATGACTGTATATCTTCCGCTTGCGTAGTGTGTTTTTGTTACCTGGTTGTAAAAATAATACTTTTTGTGGCAACAAATTATAATCGATCACGAAATCACGAAAAATAGAAAGCACGAAATTTTATCAATATTTTTTTTAGTGTTTTCGTCCTTTCGTGTTTTCGTGGTATCCTTTCCGAATTCATCAAAATAGATTTGTGTGGATTATGAATATGAATGCAAACGATGTACATAATACAGAGGGTGCGGCTAAACGCTTGTTGATTATTGACGATGAAGAGAATATGCGTCACATGCTCAGCAAGCTGATGAAGAAATTAGGCTATGCTGTGGATACGGCTGGCGATGGCTATGAAGGGTTAAATAAAGTTGATCAGGACCAGTATGATTATATTCTCTGTGACATAAAAATGCCCAATATGGATGGGATGGAATTTTTGAAACTGGCCCGTGAAAAGATAGGATCAACCACCGTCATTATGATGTCGGCATACGGTACTATCGGCACGGCGATCGAGGCCATTAAGCAGGGGGCTTATGACTATATTTCAAAACCGTTTAAAACCGATGAAGTCCATCTTGTACTTAAAAAGGCCGAAGAGCGCGAACGCCTGAAACGAGAAAATATTCAGCTCAAAGAGCGGATTAGAAAAATCGGAGAAAACTACAATTTCGGCAATATGGTGGCCCAGAGCAAGGCCATGCGGTCTGTGTTCATTCTGGCTGAAAAAGCCGCACAATACAATACCACGGTGCTGATTTCCGGTGAAAGCGGAACCGGGAAGGAATTAATTGCCAAAGGCGTCCATTTTACAGGGGCAAGATCAGCAAAGCCCTTTGTACCCGTGAACTGCGGGGGCATACCGGAAAATTTGCTGGAGAGTGAACTTTTTGGATATAAAAAAGGTGCTTTTACCGGTGCCGACCGCAATAAAAAAGGACTTTTTGAAGAAGCTGACAACGGAACTATTTTTCTTGACGAGATAGGAGAGTTGCCGCCTTCTTTGCAGGTGAAACTATTGCGTGTATTGCAGGAAAATGAAATTAGACCGATCGGAGATTCAAAAACAAAAAATATAGATGTACGGGTTATTGCAGCCACTTCTAAAAATCTTGAAGATGAGATCAAAGCCGGAGCTTTTAGAGAAGATCTGTTTTACAGGCTGAACGTATTGCCGATAAAGCTGCCGCCATTGAGAGAGCGGCCCGAAGACGTACCCCTGCTCAGTCAGCATTTTCTGGCCCACTTTAACAAAAGGTTCGACAAGAATATTAAAGAGATAGCGCCTGCCGCCATGTCTTTATTACTGGAATCCAAATGGCCGGGAAATGTCCGGGAATTGGAAAATGCCATGGAACGGGCCGTGGTGCTGGCCGAAGATACGATCTTGAAACCGGAAAATTTGCCTGCTGCCTTGACCGTAAAACCGGGAGTGGAAATGCCTGCCGATGTTTTTGACGGATATTCATTAAAGAACGCTCACAAAATTATGGAAAAAGAGCTGATAACAAAAGCGCTGATTGCAACCGGGGGCAACCGCACTAAAGCCGGAGATTTGCTTGAGATCAGTTATCCTTCGTTGCTGAGTAAGATAAAGGCCTACAAGATCACAATTTAATTAGTTTCCATCCATAAATGGCCATTTTTGCCCTGCTCTGCGTTCTCCGCGGGTTTCCATCCTCGACGTACTAAAGTACGCCTCGGATGAAAACCCTTGTGCGGCCTTGATCAGGACAAAAATTGCTCATTTCTGAATTGGAAACTATTGTTGTGAAAAGATCGGAAGCTATTGTTAGGGGGGTTGGGCGATGAAAGGCATGGATGAGATTCGGCATATTTTGGAAAAGATATATGGTTCGGAAAAAGGGAGCATGGCTTTTGAAAGAATTGCGGCCTTAATTGAAAAATTTCCAGTCAAAGAAGGGCAGGGCAAGGGCTATTTTTCTGAAAAAGATGTGTTTTTGATCACTTACGGCGATACGTTGAATCAAAAGGGAGAAGTTCCTCTGAAAACGCTGCATAAATTCGCCGGCCAACAATTCAAAGATGTCTTTTCCACCATTCATATCCTGCCGTTTTCCCCTTTTTCTTCGGATGACGGTTTCTCCGTTATGGACTTTTTTACCGTCAAGCCCGAACTTGGAGCCTGGGAGGATCTTCAACTGTTTGGCGAACATTTCAAGCTGATGTTCGATCTTGTGCTCAATCACGTTTCAGCACAGAGCAGATGGTTTCAGAACTATTTAGAAGAGGTCCCGGGTTTTGAAAAGCTTGCCATTGAAGTCGATCCTGCCACCGATTTGTCTCTGGTCACAAGGCCCAGATCTTTGCCGCTACTGACTAAATTCGAAAAAAGTTCCGGCAAAGCCGTGCATGTGTGGACAACTTTCAGTGCCGATCAGATCGATCTTAATTTTAAAAGTTTGGATGTTCTTTTGACAATGATTGAAGCCCTTCTATTTTATGTAAAGCAGGGCGCCGCCAGCATACGTCTTGACGCCATTGCCTATCTGTGGAAGGAGATCGGTACAACCTGTATCCATTTAAGTTCTACACACGAAATAGTTAAACTTTTTCGGAGCATATTGGACGTGGCGGCACCGGAAGTCATTTTGATTACCGAGACCAATGTTCCCCACGTAGAGAATGTCAGCTATTTTGGAAACGGCCGCAATGAAGCGCAAATGGTTTACAACTTTACGCTGCCGCCGTTGCTTTTCTATACTTTTGTGAAAGAGGATGCAACGGTGCTGTCTGATTGGGCTAAAGGACTGCATTTAACATCTGGCAGCAACACCTTTTTCAATTTTACGGCATCCCATGACGGCATTGGTGTCCGCCCTCTGGAAGATATATTGCCGCAGGCTGAAATCGACAAGCTGATTCAGACGGTAGAAGCAAATGGCGGCCGGATTTCATATAAGAAAAACACAGATGGATCCGAAAGTCCCTATGAGCTGAATATTACCTATGTGGACGCCTTTTGCCGCAAAACATCCAAGACAGATCCTTTGCATACCAACAGATTTTTGGCATCGCAGTCGATCCAGTATGCTTTGCCGGGGGTGCCGGCTACCTACATTCACAGCATTTTGGGATCACGGAACTGGCAAGAGGGTTTCAGGCAAACAAAAAGAGCCAGAACCATCAACCGGGAAAAATTACAGGTCGATAATATTTTATCACAATTAAAAGATCCTGAAACGTTTCGTTCCAGGATCTTTTATCCCTATATTGAGCTGATTAAAATCAGGAGAAAGCAACCGGCTTTTCACCCCAACGCATCTTTTGAAGTGATGGAGATTGACCCTAAGGTGTTTGTAATCGCAAGGTATTGCAAGGGACAGACTATATATTCCCTTACAAATATTTCATCTCAACATGTTGTGGTTGGGCTGGATAAGAAGGGAATTCCTTTAAGGTTGAAAGACCTTTTCAGCGGCAAAGAGTGCGACACGCATTCGCTGCGAATGGATCCTTACGAATATCTTTGGCTTAGCTCAAATTAATCGTGAAGTAAAAACACAAGTAATTGTACTACCCTGGGCCGTCGATCTTTTTCCGTAATTTGCCGGAACATTTAAAGGTGACAACTTTTCTTTCTTGCAAAATCAAGTCGGCGCCGGTAGCCGGGTTTCGCCCTCTGCGTTGATTCTTTTGCTTCACACAGAATTTCCCAAATCCAGAGATCAGTACATCATCACTCTTTTCCAGCGTTCTTTTGATTATTTCCAGCAGAGTTTCGATAATATCCACAGACTTTTTCTTGGTAAAACCCAGATCATGAACTTTTGCAACAATATCACTCTTGGTTAAAGCCATTGCGCCTCCTCAAAAAAAGTGTTTAATGCCGTATATTAACTCCAAAATGTATATAAATGTCAACAGCTAAAATGATCTGAAGCGATCAATTTGCTAAATTTTGACTTTCGTTGGTTGTTTGGTCTTTGATTGGGTCGTGGATTTCAACATTTTTCAAAACGGTTTCAACTTTTTTCATAATTTTGTCAATTTCGGTTTTTAATTTTGTATCGACAGGGTCCTTCACGGGGTCTTTTCTCTCCTAGTAGTAGAATTGTGATAATTAAAAAACTCGTAATTGTCCGATAATATACGGATGTTGAATTTATGTCAAGTAGTTGGAAGCAGGGCTGCGGTTATATCGAAATGCATCCCTATGTCAGGGCGCAAAGCCAGCCGGTTGCCTTCAGGGTTTTCACGCGGGATTACCCTGATTTTATTGTTTTCATAGGCGGCCAGCACTTTCCGGCGAAGTTTTTCAGCCACCTGCGCTCTGCTTTGGCCCTCTTTTACGGTGGCGCTAACATTGCAGTAAAGCACCCGGGTGCCGTCTGATTTGAATACGTTGTCTTCTGCTGAATAGGTCATGGCGGAAGGAATCACCTGAATTTTTTTCTTTTTCAGATAATCAAAATCGATCTCCATCCGCTCGCTTTTGGTGCAGGACCAGGGATATCCTTTTTGGCCCTGAGGGCCTCCGGGTCCGGTAACCAGGGCCGTGCAGATACAGATCTGTTCCGATCGTATTTCCGGAGTCACCTCATCCAGGTTGCCATCGATGGTGGCTTTAATCAACGCTCCCAGGTTTCTGACTCTGCGGATAATCGGCTGCCATTCCGGTTCGGGGGGGCGAATATTGATTTCACAGACCCTGATTCTGGTCGGGGCCATGTTGTGGTCAAAGGACAAAAAACAACCCGGGTAGATCAGGCAGGGACGTAGCGCGTTTTTATCTTTCAGGGCCTTGATGAACGGTTTGACAATATCTGCGGCCACCATTGTAAACAGCTCGGGTGTCTCCATGGGATGGGGCGAGATGCTGCCCATGCCGCCGGTAATGGGATTCTCCTTGCTGGCGGGGCCGGGAAAACGTTCCGGATAGTCCATGGAAGTGGGCAATATTTGAAAATTGCCGTTTTTGTCGATCAGAATATTAAATGATATTTCAACTCCCGACATTCTGGATTCGATTAAAAGCGGCCATTCTCTTTTATTACCAAAAAGATTTTTATAACTTTTTTTATAATCTTTTATAAGGGTTTCATAGACCTCTTTGACTTCCCATGCGTTTAGAATGATGCGTGCGCCCTTACCTCCGGCGCTGTAAGGGAATTTGAGCACAGCACCGCCATATGCGTCGATCAGCGACAGTGATTTTTGCAAAACCGCGTCGTAATTTCTGGCATCGACCGCGTACCATTTGTCGGCCACCGGAATTTGATATTCCCGGCAAAGCCGTTTGCAGGCAATTTTGTCGCCTTCAATAAAGGCACTTTCACGGGTAAAACCGACAATACGGTCGGCAAAGCCGGCTGCTGCCAGCTCATCAACCAGTCCTTCGAGCATCAAATCTTCCGGCATGGGGACAATGCAGTCGATGGTGCCGTTTTTAAGGGCTTCAATCATGGCGGCAGCATACCCTGCTTTGCTGTTATCTTTGGTGGGGATAAATTCCACCGGCCACTGCATCAACGCTGCAAACGGCGGCATGGCCGGCATGCCGCGGATAACCACACCTTTGAAGTCGTCCCCATGGGTTGTACTCGTGGCTGTTGAAGTGATCAATGCGCTGAGAAGAGTTCTGCCGTCGGTGCCTGCAAATCCGATTTTATACGCCATGATGCATCCTCTTTTCCTAATATGTTCTATGGCTTTGATGAAGTCAGGGTTCTGGAACCGGCTAATAAAAGAAAGGAACTTGGTGTTGCCGGAGTATGTCTAAAAGTGGGTGCTATGTCAAGACAGAATCAAAGATGCATGTTACGGGTTGCGGGTTACGAGTTGCAGGTCGCAGCGAAGCTGAGATCCAGATTTGTCGGGGATGCTAGTTATTAATCGCTTGTACTGATTACATCCCACTGATTACTGATCCATGACTCCCGACCCCTGACCTCTGATTACTTTTCACCTTTCACTGTTTCCCGGTCCTGCCTTTTGCCTCGCATGGTCCACAGCAGCACACCCAGAATGATCACACCGAGCAGTGTCAAAACAGATGCGGCGACAAACGCCATGCGGTAGGCCAGCGCCTCAGCATAGCCCCGGCTGATCATCACGTCGGTTATTGGTCCGGTAATCAGGGTTCCGGCCACGCCCCAGCTTAAAAAGAAGGTGGCGTTGAACCAGCCGAAGTAGCGCGCGCGCTTGGCCGGCGGCATGAGCACTGATGCAAATGTGTAGGATGTCGCTAAAATGATGACATCGGAAAACCCACGTAACACATTAAGCCCGAAAATTACCACAAGATTGTCGCTTAGTGCTAAAAGTACAATGGCCACTATAGCGACAATGCTTCCCAAAAGCAGGGACGGTCCGTTGCCTATGCGGCGGCCAAACCAACCGGAAACCAGACCGGTGAGGATGATGGCAGCCGACTGGGTGTTGACGATGTAGCTCAGCAATTGGCTGGAAACGGCAAAGCCGGATTCCAGCGTAAGATACTGGGGAATGATGATGGCAATAGAATTTCGGCCAAAATTGATCAAGGTCATTGCCATGAGGAAAACGACAAAAAGTCGGTCGGAGCCACTCTCGGTCCGCTCTCTCAGGCCAACTGCCTCAGAGGCGTCGGTCAGGATGCCGCCTTCGGGCACCAGCAGCATGGGAGCGATTGAGAAGAACATTACACCGGCCGCTACGAAAAACAGGGTACCCTGTTGAAACCCCCAGCCCGCATAGTAGTGCCCCATCCCGTCGTACAAAAGCCCTCCGATCCAAACCCCGGCCAGTCGGCCCATCCCGCCCACGCTGGCCAGCCGGCCCTGGATCTTATTACGGTCCTGGGCGCTATAGATGTCCGAAATCAGGGCGCTCCAACCCACATTGGACATGGACCAGAACAATTCGACAACGGTCAGGCCGGCGATGAGCACCCAGCCGGCATGGGAACGCTGGGCGGTCAAGGTGTGTGCGTACCATACCATTACCGTGCCGATGCCGGCCAGGGCTTCGCCGCAAACAATCAATGTGCGCCGCACCTGGAAGCGGTCTGATATAGTTCCCCATACAAAGGTCTGGCAAAGAACATTGGCAATCATGGGGAGGGTGGCAAAAAGAGTGGTTTCCGTAACACTCATGCCGAGAAAATAACGCAGATAAATTGAAAGGTAGGCGTAAAAGAGTCCGCGACGGAACATGGCCAGCATTTCAAAGGAGGAGAGACCCCAAAAAACAGCCACAGGGCGATGCGGGTGATTTGTTTGATTATGCGTGATCATTATTTAAATTAATGCCTGGATAACTCGACTTTCGTAACGTTGAGGTTATAATATAATGTGCATGCCTTATTCCAGTTAATTATTGATTTGTCCATCGAAACATCTCAAGAAAGATTCGGGAAAATTTTATGCGTTATGAAGGCCCCATATACCGTCCTCCCAGTGAGGCGGATTCACTGCTGATTCAGGCCACCGTGGGCTGTCCTCACAACCGCTGCACCTTTTGTATGATCTATAAGAACGGACCCCGCTACCGGGTGCGGCCAGTGAGTGAGATCAAAAAAGATATTTCAGCGGCCCGCGACACCTGCGGCCCGCACGTCAGCACCCTGTTTTTTCCGGCCGGCAACACCATTGCCATGCGGACCGACGACCTGGTCGCAATCTGTGGGTTTGCAAGAAAAGTATTTCCCGACCTTGAGCGTATCACCGTTTACGGCTCTTCACAGTATATATTAAAAAAAGGGCTCCAGGGTTTAAAACGCCTGGCTGAAGCCGGTTTGTCAAGGATTCATGTGGGGCTGGAATCCGGGGATGATGTCACTTTAAAGTGCATTAAAAAGGGGAGCAACAGCCAGGAACATATTCAAGCCGGAAGGTGGGTCATGGATGCGGGCATAGAATTGAGCCTTTATGTTATTCTGGGAATCGGCGGGACAGACCGCACCACCTTTCATGCCAAAGAGACGGCTAAAGTGCTGAATGCAGTTGCACCGGATTTCATCAGGCTGCGCACTTTTGTGCCCAAAACAGATACGCCGCTGCTGGACGATGTCCAAAACGGCTCCTTTCAGATGCTGAGCCCCCATGGGGTTTTGCACGAAACCGCAATGCTTGTTACAGATCTTGAATGCGCATGTAATCTTTTCAGCGACCATTACACCAACTATATTAACCTTCAAGGCAGGCTTCCTGGGGATAAGGAAAGAATGCTTAAAGAGATACGGGCGGCCCTTGAACAGGATGAACAATCGTTCAGGCCTTTTTTTATCGGAACGCAGTAGTGCCTGGCAAAGAATCCTTAAAATCCACAGTCGGCTTTTTATGAAAAATTGCATAGCGCTTTTCGATTGGAAAGGCTATTTTTTCTAAACTGATTTGCCATTCGGGATTTACAAACCGAATCTTCAATGATACTAATCTGATAATGTCACTTATTAAAAGCAAATTAGAACCATTGCGGATGGATGAAAGCAGGGTGCCATGCAATCTGCCGGCAATGTTCATGAAAAAAATATATTGACTGTGGAGAAGAACTCAAGGAAGACGACCTGGAGTCGATGTAAAAAAAAAGGTTTGATATATGAAAAAATTTATCATTGCCGTTGTGCTGCTGCTCGGCGTTGCAGCCGGAACTGCCTATTATTTTTATGACAAGGTATCCTATCAACCGGACTGGTATTTAGAAAATAATACCACCGGTCAAGATCTGTTGACCGGAAATGTTGATGCTTTTGAAAAGAAAATAAGGACAGATCTAAAAAAAGGAAAGAGCGTTAAAATTCCTGCCAACCGGATCGTGGCCCTAATGGCAAATCAGCTGGAGAAAAAAACCGGTTTTGAAATTAGAAAGGCGATAAAAGCCGCTAAAACGACCATAAACTCCGGCAAGGTCGAAGTGGAAATGATTGTCGATATGCGCCGGATGCCGCTTGACAACCTGCCGGATAATGCCCAAAAAGCCCTTGAGCAGTTCTTAAAAGTGGTGCCGGAAAACGCTCTCAATGACCTGTACGTAAAATGCAACTTGCAGCCCGAAAAGCAGGAAAACACTGTTAGTTTCGATCCGGCATCCAGCTTTTTCATTGGAAAAATGAATATCCCCTTGGAAAAATTAAAAGAAAAATTGGGTTCAAAGCGTAAAATTTCACTGAAATCATTTCCGGTTTCGGATTTTAAATTAAAGGATAATGCAATTATTTTAAGGCCATAATCAAAGGATAAGAAATCGCTTTTTGAGCGAGCCCTTATAATAGAGAGGCCCGGTAACAAGAGTTCAAAGCCGGATGGATCAAAGCTGCAAGTTCTGTATTTTTTATCTCAAATTAGTGTTGATCATCTAAAAGAGAATACATGAAGAGCGCTAGAAGTTTAATTTACACAGCAGTAGGCATGATATTTTTTGTAATTTTGCCTTTTTTTCTGATTGCCTCTGCCCACATAAAAAAACAGCTTCCCGGATACGATTGCATGGTAACGAATATCTCCGGCCGTGCCGCCGTTCAATATAAAGTTGCCCATCTACTCGACCAAAAATCTAAAACAGGCAAATCTTACAACAAAACATCCGCATGGATTCCCCTGGGCATAGGGTCAAAAATCGTCTTCGGTGCCCTCATAAAAACCGAGAAACAGTCGTTTGTGGATATCATGATTAAAAACATAGGGGCTTTTCGGGTTAATGCAAAATCTTTAATTAAACTTGAACAAATCAACAAAAAGCCTAAAATTATTAAAATTGACTTAAATGAAGGTAAGGTTTTATCTCGTATAATCAGCATAAAAGATCATAAGAAAGCGGGTACGTATGGGATAAGAACTCCAACAGCGACTGTGGCTGTTAAAGGCACCACGTTTTTTGTTGACTATCGATCCGCCAAAAAAGCGACACGCGTGGCGGTTCTGGACGGTGTTGTTCACATAAAATCAAACAACAGCTCTTCATTTGACACCAAAGTGCATGCGGGCAAGGAGACGCTGATCGTTCCTTCCATCCAGTATTCACGTTTGGAAAACATCTCTTCCGGTATACGTAAAGAGCTGCTTGAAACCCAAAGAATAAAATTAAAAGAGACCGTAGCTGATCGATGGGATCAGACAATGGATTTGGTTGTTGCCTCGCCGTTCTATAATAAAGCATTAAATATTATAACCGAATATGAGATGAAAGTATTTAAAAGAGCCATCATATATTATGCTCAATTGGTCTGGGGCAACACCGTACCTGTGACACTTCAAGCTATAGAGCTCGAAGATGGAGATTACCAGGACCCCTGGGGCACCGACTATTTTTACGAGAAGATCGAGAGAAAAAGGGCGGTTCTGGTATCTGCCGGGCCAGATAAGATACTTCACACCCAAGACGATATTTTCATGACTATAAATATAGAGACCAGAGAGCTTGAAAAAAAATCATAAAACAAAAAACCGGCCGCTGAAAGAACAGAAACAGAAGAAAACCCTTTATACGGGGGCTGTAATAAAAGAACTTTACGCCAGAACTTTTGAAGTAGGCATAGACCGAAAAGACTTCTCGGTAATTTACAAATTATTCAAATAGTAAAAATACAAAGAAAAGGGGTCAAGTATATGTTTGACCCCTTTTTTAACGTTTCATAGGGAGATAACTATGATTGAGCTTGGAGACCCATACAGAGAAATGGCTACTACGTGCGCGACGAGGTCCATTGCGGAAAAGAAGGTTGTCTGGAAGCGGTTCGAATCAGAGCCCTTTGAAGAAGGGAGGTTCCAGGCGAAGGTTCTCTCCGGAAAGTTGATTAATTCTGCCGCCGCGATTTTCCGCAAGTCCTACCCGGAAGTCTACGGCTCCCCGCACGAGTTCGTGCTCATGCCGGAAAAATACGAGGAACGCATTGCCCTCGACGAGAACTGGGAAAAAGATAGTCGGAGAAAGATTTACTGCATGCCGGTGGTAGTGGAACTCGAAACCGAAAGGGTGGTCGCGGCAACCATGCTTACAAAGATCGAAAAGAACTTACAGGTTGAGTTCACCTTTGCGGCAACGCATCCCAAATATCGACTCAAGAAAATTATGCAGAATTTAAGAGCGATCACTTGGAAGACAGCGCTCTCTTCCGGGGCGGAGTATTTTACCACCTTCTTGGAGACCTGGCACGACATCACCCAAAAGTGGTGCATCAAGGACGGCTGGCAGGTGGCAGGGATCTTTCCGGGCAACTTTGTGCGCTGGAAAAAACCTGACCAGGAATACCGGGGATGCACCATTCATTGCTACCGTTTTGTCCGTAACGGTAAAGATTACGCTACCATGCCCGCGGAATGGAGCCTCGCCCCGGAGTTCAATGAACTCTGGGAAGTCCTGGAGCGGATCAACAAAAAAATCGAACAGGAAGGGGATATACCCCCATGGCTGGCGGAAATGGAACCCTCGTTACTCAAAGACTTCTGAACTTTACAGCGAGCGCATTCCCCGCAGCTTGATGCAGGGTTCTTCAATCAGTTTCTAAGGAGCTATAGTGACATCCTATATGGCCCATTTCAATGTTTAACGTTATATTGTATTTTATGCAGTTTTTAGGTAATACTTAAATCGGGTATGCAAATTAAGAGACCGGAATCAAGGGGCTATGACTTATCTTTTGCAATTTGACAGATCTGTTTTTATCTGGATTAATACGGATTGAACCAATGCTCTCTTCAATTTGATAATGCCATGGATAACCCGTTTAGGAGATCCAAATATTTGCATAAATATGCTTAAAAGAAAACACAGAGGAGATTATCTTGACTTGGACACCATGGATTGAAATCGAACCGTACGATACCGATAATGAAACGGTCAGACATTTGTACGATAACACCCAAAACATTGTGACCGGACTTCCACCGGACACGGTCCGTCTTAACAGCCTGACTCCGGGTGTAGCTGAGCTACTCCACAACCTTAATTATACGATTCATAAGAGCGCAAAAGGCTTAAAGGCACGCGAACGGGAGATTGCCGCACTCGTCGTCTCCTCCTATAACGGGTGAGTCCACTGAACTGCAAGCCATCTGGCGGCCCTCGGTCGAGCGGCTAACGATCAGGAATTTGCTCAACAGGTAAAAGACGACTTTACCAAGGCAAAGCTTAGTAGACGGGAAAGGCGCATAGCGGATTTCGCGGTTAAAACTACCCGCTCTCCAAATGCATGCAGTCTTGAGGATATTACTGCTCTCCAAGATGTGGGATTGACCGATAAAGATGTATTGAGTCTTGTTCAAATCATAGCCTACTACAATATGAGCAACCGGCTTTTTGAGGCGCTCAGTACTGTAGATCCCTGATTTAAATCAAATTTCTTAGCGCCCAAGGGTTGGATGGTTTTTTTTAAAAGGCAAAATATAAACAGAGCGTTTTCGCTTTGTTGACGGCGCCTGGACATCAAATATCATTTTATCATAATGAATAGAATGCAAAACTTCGACAAACGCTGCCGTTGCGCCTGGCCTGGTTGGATTGTGAGAACATAACTTTTTGCGCAGTTTTCGAGATATTTTACCTTTTAAAAAACACCATCCAACCTTCACGAGTAAAGCGCAGCGTTAAAGTATGGGGTGCGAAACTTGAAAATTTACTCATTTCTAAAAGTTAAAACGCTCTGTTCGGGTAGAATTAAATAAACATGACTGCATGCAACCATAGCAAACTGATACAATTGCCTGAGGAGAAAAACAGACTGCGATGTCGGCACTGTCATTTGACCATCAAAGCTGATGAACTGGGAGAGAGCTATTGCCCTGAATGTTTTGAGGTGCACGACGAGAAACGCTATGATTTTGAGGAGATAGCGGCGAAAAGTGCAGGAAAACCCCAATTTAAATGTGAAGAATGCGGTATTATGATTTTATGAACTGCACAGCGAGTGCATTTCCCGCAAGAAGCTTGATGGAGCGTAGCGGAAATCCCGCTTAGCGGGGCTGCGGGGTTAGCGAGCGAATCAAAAAACAGACAGAAGTCCTTACAGTCTCGCGAAGCACTGCCGCACGGCAGAACATTCCCTGCAAGCTAGCTTGATGGAGCGTAGCGGAAATCCCGCTCAGCGGGGCTGCAGGGAGCTTTAAACTTTCGCAAGTAAACTTGCGGGATCTTATTGCGAATTTATCATATTTATGTGAGGAGAATTATGGAAAAATCGACCTTTACTGTTCCCGCCGAGCAGCGCTACTTCGAGGATTACGTTGCCGGTTCGGTGTACGAATTCGGTTATGTCACGGTGGAGCAGGATGATGTGATTGCCTTTGCCCGGCGCTTTGACCCGCAAGTGTTTCACGTTGATCCGGAAGCTGCGCAGGGAACCATCTATGGCGGCTTGATCGCCAGCGGCTGGCACACCGCCGGCTTGATGATGCGTCTCTTTGTCGACCACTATCTTTCAAAGGTGGCAAGTCTGGGCTCGCCCGGCGTTGACGAGTTGCGCTGGAACAAACCCGTACGCCCCGGCGACGCACTGGCTATCCGCGTGACTGTTCAGGAGACCAAGCGTTCGCGTTCCAAGCCGGATCGCGGTATTGTCCACTCTTTTATCGAAGTGATGAACCAGAACC
>JAQBHK010000511.1:0-7107 GCA_032127815.1 Desulfobacterales bacterium | reverse complement strand
CTCAGTAATCAGCATAGGTCTTCCTTTCAGTTTAGCCTATATATTGTATAACCTGGGTTGCGCGGTTCAACGTCCAGAGGTTCTGTGTTCTGCGTTCTGGGTTCTGCGTTCCGGGTTCTGCGTTCTGTGTTCTGGGTTCTGGGTTCAGCGTTCTGGGTTCAGTGTTCTGCGTTAAACCTCTGAACCTCTGAACCTCTGAACCTTTGAACCCTTGAACCTTTGAACCTCTGAACCCAAATTATTATTTTTTCAATAAATTTTTTGTATTTAATATCCTGATAATCTGTGTTCATCAGTGTCCAATTTAGCATCCTTTGAACGTTGAACCTTTGAACCTAGAACCGATCATCTTAGATATTTTATAAACAATACCGATCATACAATATACGGCAAATATAACAGACTGTAGAACGTGATTATCAAACCCGTTTGTAATCGTCAACCCACCTGTAAAGTCCGTGACTACCAGTCGAACTCGTAGTCTGAAGAGAATCATGAGTTAATTGAGGGGTCGGGAAGTTTATATTGTAGAGTATTACCTGTCAGCGGAATGGATGATCTTTTTTTAAAGCGACCATAAGAGAAAACTCCACGACCCTAAGTGCTCTTATTCGTAAATTCGGTAACGTATTGCACCTATGAAACATATTCAGGTTTCAGGTGTCGGGTGTCAGATTTCGGCTTTAGCGATTCCCATTCCTGACACCTGAACACTGAAACCCGACACCAAATTTTAATACGTTACCGTATTTATGAATACATGTACTAAGTTAAGTATGGTTTGTATAACCGATTGACACTCCACCAACATTACCGTAAACTATCCGACTATCAGGTTCTATTCGAACTGTTGCCATGTATTATCAGTAGTTACACTTCGGAACCATCCGCCGTTCAATGCGGATAATGAGGATGAAGCCGGCATGGGAAGGCAAACAATATTTATAAAAGAGCCCGACCCTGAGGCCCGGAACAAATTGTTCGAAAAATTCATGTCCCAAGTTCTGAGTCGTTATGGCTACCACCCCGCCCATATCAGGAAGATAAACCAGACGGCCATGGAAATCGAGTTCGAGGGCCAACATGAAGCCACCGGCTCGCCCTTCTATGCGGAGTGCAAATATTCTGAAACGGCCGTCAGCGCGCACGAGCTGCAGGCCTTTTTCGGCAAATATATGACCCGCTGGCACCGCGACAAGCGCTGTCACGGCGTATTGATCGCCCTTCCCGGTTTCGACAGTATTGCCAAAACATTTTATTTAGAGCATATCGCCAACAATCCCGACGTTACAACACTTCTTTATGAGGAGCATGAAGTGCTGAAAGCTGTTATGGATATGCCGGGAGCCGTCCATCCGGACACCATCGCCCAACGCATCGCCCGCACGACCGGCAAACCCGGTGACCGCTTTCTGCTATGCACTGCCAGGGGTCTGTTCTGGGTCCAGTATGTCAGCGGGTCTGATAAAGGCATCACAAATAGCATAGCTGTTTTCGACACCAAAGGAGTGCCGCTGTCAGACAGGCCTTCCCTCGACTATCTGGCAGGGCTTGATCCGGCACTTGTCGATTGTGCCAACATCGCCGTCAGCGGCGCTACGGCCTTACAGCCGGGCCTGTTCCAGGATGACCCGGACATTATCGAGCTCCAGGGCGGCTCGGAATACTTTGCGTATCAATTCCCGGCATCGGCCGCGCACTTTGTCGGCAGAAAATCTTATTGTGAAAAGCTCGACGCTTTTACAGATAACGTTATCAGCAAAAAGACTTCTTGCCGCAGCGTCTTGTTGGAAGCCCCGTCAGGGTGGGGAAAAAGTTCTCTGGTGCTGGCCTGGACCGCCGGCCTCAAAGCCGGCGGCCACTTTGCTGTAGCCATAGACTCGCGGTCTATATCTTCATCACAAGCTATCCCGTACTCCCTGAGCTATGCCGTCCGTCAAGCAAAAGATTTCGGCGGCAGGCTCGGGCTAACAGACCTTATGAAACCCTCTGTCGATTTTGCAAACGCGGTCCGGGCGATGCTTGAAATTGGACAATTCCTGGAACGCCACGGCATCCTTATGCTCATTTTTTTCGACCAGTTCGAACACATTTTTGGGCAGCCGGATACCCTCGGTCGATTTCAAAATCTGTTGCAAAAAGTCAGTGACGCCCAAACCAATGTGGTGCTGGGTTTCTCCTTAACAACAGGGTTTATCGACTCCTGCGACGATTCTTTAAAAGAGTTGCCGACAACTATTGCGAATTTAAGCCGGCATATCATCCTGGAACCTTTCAAGGCCGCCGAAACCAATGAGATTTTGGAAAAACTTAAGGAAAAACTTAAGGAAACCTTAATAAAAGACTTGCGTTTTCATATGGCCGAATTTGCGCAAGGATGCCCCTGGCTTTTGAAAAAACTTTGCAGCCGGGTTATAGCCCTGCGGCAGGCGGGACTGCCCCAGGCAGACATCGTCATGCGCCTGCACAGCCTTGAAGCCCTTTTCCAGGACGATTTGCGTGGATTACCGTCAAAAACATCCGCCCTGTTGCGTCGCATTGCCCATGCGGCCCCGGTCCGTATTTTAGAAATGAGCGTCGACTATGACCATAAAGCCCTTCAAAGCCTGGCCCGTCAAGGCCTGCTGATAAATATCGGCAACATATACGACATATACGGAGATGCTTTCAGAGAATATTTAACCGACAACAAGGTGCCTGCCAACACAAGCTATCTTATGCTGGCAAAAGCAGAAAATGTTCTGGGGGCAACCAAAACTTTGAAAAAAACTAACGGTTCTCTTGACGCCCAGGAATTCCGGACCCAAACCGCTTTATCAGAAAAAGCGTTTTATCATGTTGTTAGAGACATGAAACTGCTGGGACTGGTAAAAGTGGATAACGGCAAATTCATCCTGAAAATCGATTTTCCTGAATCTTCCAAAGATTTTGAGGTTGTATGGCGCCGTCATATCCGGGACAGGCTGCAACGCAACCGCCAGGTTCGGCGACTCTTAAAAGCACTTAAAGACAACCACTCGCTGACAATCGATCAGGCCGCTTTAATGCTTGAGGCCTTGTGCCCTTACATTTCGTCCTCGCGCCAGACCTGGTTAGCCCATGCCCGTTGTTTTGCAAAATGGCTGGATGCCGCCGATTTGGCACTGGAAGACAGCAAAAACCGGACTCTTTTTCGTTACGATCCTGCAACCGAAATTCGAGAACGCCATCTTTTGCTGCCCAAAAGATCCGGCACGCAAATACCACAGATTCAATATTCTCCGGTTGAAGGTGTGGCCATACGGCTTGTTCAGGCCCTTAAAAAAGAGAGTGGCGTCGCCTGGACAGGCCTTAAAAAAAGTACTGTTTTCCGCGCCCTGGCAACCCTCGAAGATCTGGGTTTCATTCAAAGAAGCACCCGGCTGATCAAAGTGCTGCCCAAAGGTTTCGAGTTCGTAGCAGACCCGGATCAGCGCCCGCGTTTATTTGCCGAAAGTGCCTTGCAACTGAAGTCGTTCGCCGTTTTTCTGGAAATACTCACATCCCATCAGGATAAAGGCCATACGCTTTTAGCGCTGGGCCTGGAACTGCGTGCAAAGCTTGGCAGCAACTGGGCAGAAAGCACGGCTGAAACGGTTTCCAAAATTATGATGGATTGGGCCCGGCATGCCAAACTTGCCCCGGGAGTGTTTGCACAAACACGCAAGGGGCCGCTAAAAGGCTGGAAAAAGAAAGAAGATTTGCAGATACCGCTTTTTTAAAAGGTCTTTTTAAGTCGGAGAACTACTATTGTGATTTTTTTCGACGGTACATACCGGCTGCGGCGGCAGGACAACGGACCACCAAGTTCAATGGGCAAGTGGGCCTGCTCCTGGCGGCTGAGGATCATAGACTTTGCGATGAATCAGCCGGATGTCAAGCATCTCAAGCCGATTTTCGTTGTTGCCACACAGACCGGGCAAGGCCTTTTTAAAACTACTTGCGCCGATAGCCTGGGAAAAAGGATATGCCGGGATTTTGATCTCGATATCAACGAGATTCTCTGGATCGAGCACTTTCCGGGTGAGCCCCAGCGGATGTATGTTGCCGCTTTTAAGCCCAAGTCCTATTTCGGCACTGAAACATATTATACCATCGACTGGCGGCCCATCAGATCCAATGAGCTTGAAGCCATCAAGCTCTTCATCCCGGAATGCGATCCGGGCCAATGATGTTATCCGTGATTCGTGATTTGGAGAATAATAATTTATTTATTATTTCAATCAGCAATGCGATATAATTTCGATCTTCGGTACTAGAAAACAATAGACGTTAATGCATAACTAATAATGTCGATAGACAAAGATGATTTGCGGCGGTCAAAATTAGGACTTTCTTGACCAGACACTACCCAAAATGATATCTTTATATAATTGTTGTTGTGAATGGTGTCGATACTGGAAAAGTATCTCCAAAATTGATGGGGTGCAATTTTTGGGATATGCTATTATCGTATCTCAATTTGAGTGAAAAAGGAAACAAGCAATGAAAAAGCTGATTTTCGTTTTAACAACATGCATGGCTGTTTTTGCCATTTTCCCGGTGTTGTATGCCGGAACTTCCGAAGAGCTTGTTATCGTCGGCACTGGAAGCGGGAGTTCCATTCTAAAGGCAATCGGAAAGGCATTTGCCAAACAGAATCCAGAAATTACAATAACCGTTCCCAAAAGCATCGGTTCAGGTGGAGGCATAAAGGCAGTTGGTAATGATGAATATATCCTGGGGCGTGTGGCAAGAGATATTGTAGGTAATGAGAAAAAGTACGGTCTCAAACAGGTGCCGTTTGCGAAAATGCCTATTGCATTTTTTGTAAATACCAGTGTTCCCATTTCGGACATCACACCCGAACAGGCCTGCAGAATTTACGATGGCACAACCCGCAAATGGGAGGAGATCAGCAAAGGGAAGGGAAAGATCCGTGTTATCAGAAGGGAAGATGGAGACAGCTCCCTTTTAGTTCTTCTTAGAGCACTGCCGGGATTTAAGGATATAACCCTGACCCGGAGATCAAAAACAACTTTTTCAGATCCGTCAACAGTAGCAGCGTGTGCCAAACAAAAAAATGCCATAGCTTTCGGAACCTGGCCCAATGTAAAAGGTGAACCCGGTGTCCACGAGCTTAAACTGGATGGCGTGCATCCTACCGAACAAAAATATCCGTGCACCGGCACTCTTTCCCTTATTTACAAGGGAAAAAACTATAATGGAAACTTAAAAAAGTTTGTTGAGTTTATAACATCCACTGCCGCGAAGAAGGCAATCATTGATGCAGGCGGTTTGCCGGCAGAGTAAATTAGATTAGATTTATGAAAATCAAGACTAAAATATTCATTTCTACCTCGGCAATGGTGTTTTCAGTAGTTCTGATCACCACATTTTCCGTATTGTACATTCTAAGCCGGGGCATCGAGCAGCAGACTGGAACATTGCTTAATGATCTGCATGCCCAGTCCAGCCAACGTATCAAATCTGGAAATAAAGTTCTGCAACATTTTATTACCAACTTTATTCTGGAAGTTAAACATTCAACAATGGAATTTTGCCGCGATGAAATAATAAAAGAAGGTGTTATCAGCGGACAGTGGACATCAGTATACGGTCAACTGGAAACCATATGCAAAAGAACCAATATTGACTTTGTTGTGGTTTTTGACGCAAAAGGCAGGTTACAAACCTCCTGGCCGGACAAAATGGATGTAGAGTATCCTGAAACTCACTTTAAAGAGCTGGCACTGTTTAGAAATTTTGAGAAATATGTTGATGACGAAGATTTGTTAGATGCCCCTGTTGTTTCATCATTTGAAAAATGGAGCCGCAAAGTTCACAAGGGATATAAAGCTGATATTGATGATGATGCGGGTATTGTCGTTATATCGGCGGGTATTATTCCAAATGACTATTTAGACGAACCTGTCGGTTATGTTTTGACCGGCATCAAAAGCTTCCGGCTGTTTGCACCTTTTGAGGAGTTTTTTAAAACAACCGGTCAATTATCGTTATTAGTCGACGGAAGAACCCCTGTGGTGTGGGGAGGATTTTCCGGCGACAAAAATGATATCAAAAAATCTCTGCAGTCCTTAAGTCCTGACCAAATCAAAGACAAAATTTCAGATGATTCCAAGATTGAGTTCAAACATGCCGGAGAGGAATATCATATCCACTCCACCCCGCTTATTGATTTTTCAGGCACTACTACTGTAACAGCTGCTGCTGCAACTGCTGTAATTATTACCGGAGAATCTGAAAAATTAATTGTTGAAGCAAGTGAAAAGATCAAACAACAAGGTGATAGGACCACGGAAAATATTCTGGAGGCAACCTTGCTTATTGTTTTTATAGTATTAATCTTGGCTGTTGTTGTTGTGAATGTTGTTGGGAGAAAAATTGCCAAACCAATTGCGCTGGCAGCGGATATGTCTGATAAAATCGCATCCGGCGATCTCACCCATGTTCTGGATGAATCAGGTTCCGATGAAACGGGCAAACTCTCTAAATCGATGAACATTATGATAAAGAACTTGAAAGACCTGAAAGCGAAGAATGAAAGCCAGATGAAAACATTGCAGGAAAGCGAAGAAAAATATCGTTCCATGATGGAAGCTATGGATGACGAGGTGTATATTTGCTCGCCTGACTTTCGCATACGATATATGAACCCAGCTACAGCTAACAGAATAGGTCGTGATGCTACAGGAGAGCTATGCCACAAAGCAATATATGGTTTCGATGAACAGTGCTCATGGTGTATATTTGACAAAGTCTTGCAAGGTAAAAACATTAAGTACGAGCTGCTAAACCCGAATAACAACCAATATTATAGTATTTCCAACTCACCTATATTTCACACAGATGGATCAGTTTCAAAACTGACTATTTTCCGCGATATTACCGCAACCAAAAAAATGGAAGAACAATTTCTGCAAGCACATAAAATAGAGTCAATCGGCACCCTTGCCGGAGGGATTGCCCACGATTTCAACAATATTCTTTTCCCGATAATGGGTTTTACTGAAATGGCACTGGATGATGCACCTGAAAACAGCCCCTTGCGAAATAAGATTGAAGAAATTTTACAAGGGACCAAACGTG
>JAQBHK010000510.1:0-5039 GCA_032127815.1 Desulfobacterales bacterium | reverse complement strand
GGGTAACATGATATTAACCTTACAACTGCCGGAAACCGGCAAAATATTGGAGGACTTTTAAATGAAAATCAAAACTCAAAACACAACAAGGAGGTACAGGTGCAGCAACAATTATGCCTTGATAGTCCGTCCATATCATTTGTAGATGAGCAGGATGAAGAACCTCCAGGTACGTGGGTCAGCGTACCGGGGGAGATCCATACCTCCATCCTGAAAATTTTCCAACGAATCTCCCGCTCCAAAAACATATCGGACGGAGAACCCCGGCCGATGGGGCGCACCAGCCCGCAAACCCGTGCTTTTCGGCGCGTTTTTTTCCCGCAAATTTCCAACAATGAATGGAACGACTGGCACTGGCAGATCCGCAACCGGATTCACACCCATGTTCGGCTAAATCGTATTCTCCGGCTTTCCGGGGAAGAGCGACAGGCGCTGGCAGGGACCGGTCGGAAAATGCCTCTGGGAATTACCCCGTATTATGTGAGTCTCTTGTCTCCTTTTGATTCAAATCATCCCTTGCGGCGGACGGTAGTCCCGACCATACATGAATCTTTCAAGATGCCGTGTGAAGCCGATGACCCTCTGGGCGAAGAATCCATGAGTCCGGTTCCGGGATTGGTTCATCGCTATCCGGACCGGGTGTTGCTGCTGGTAACGGATTTCTGCTCAACCTACTGCCGATACTGTACCCGTTCTCGCATGGTCGGTCACAATGCAATTTTCCCAAGTAAATCTCGCATGGAAAAAGCCGTTGCGTATATCCGTCAAACACCGCAAGTGCGGGATGTCATCCTTTCCGGTGGAGATCCTCTTACCCTGAGCGAAGACCGGCTGGAATGGATTCTCAAGGAACTCCGGCAAATTCGACATCTGGAGATTATCCGCATCGGAACCAAAATGCCGGCCGTATTGCCGCAGCGGATCACCCCCAAACTGACAAAAATGTTGCGCAAATATCATCCCCTGTGGATGAGCCTTCACTTTGTCCATCCCGAGGAATGCACTCCGGAGGCTTATAGAGCCTGTGGTATGCTGGCTGACGCAGGAATTCCTCTGGGGGCGCAAACGGTGCTGCTCAAGGGCATAAATGACAGCGTTCCGATAATGAAAGATCTCGTTCAACACCTTCTCAGAATGAGAGTAAGGCCGTATTACCTTTATCAGTGCGATCCGATTTCAGGATCCGGACACTTTCGAACATCCGTAAAAACCGGTATGGAGATTATCAAAGGACTTCGAGGATTTACCAGCGGATATGCCGTTCCCACCTATGTTATTGACGCTCCCGGAGGAGGCGGAAAAGTTCCTATGATGCCGGATTATGTTGTCGGCCAACAACAAGATGAACTCATTTTTAAAAACTACGAGGAGAAGGTATGTCGGTATCCTGAACCGCAGCTCTAGAATTGAAAAATAAGCCGCGGCCATACCGGTTGTGATGTGATACGGCGGAAATGTGAACGTTACGTTTCCGCTTATATTAGAAGACCATAAACACCTTACTCAAGTTTCGCACCCTGATTTAAATCAAAATACTTAGCGACTTTACGAGTAAAGCGTACCGTTAAAGTGTGAGGTGCGAAACTTGAATACCTTATAATAAGGAGTATACATTTGACAATCCAGGAAAGTTTGTGTTTTCAGTGTTCGCAACAGAGAATAACATGCTGTCAGAACCGGGAAATTTATGTGACGCCCGGTGATGTAAGGCGTATTGCGGATAAAACGGGGTTGAGCGACTTTTTTGAATTTTGCACCCCCGGTGATGCACGCTACATGGAAAATAACGATGATCCCGTTTGGATGAATTACATATTTAGACCGGACCATAGCCGCAGAATAATAAAGCGGCAATCGAACGGCAATTGCCTTTTTCTTGCGCCCAAAGGGTGTATACTGGCCGGAGATGTTCGCCCTTTGGTCTGCCGATTGCATCCTTTCAATTATAATGCCGAGCAGATTTATCCGGAGTTGGAAGAAGAGTGCCCGACCCATCTTTTGAACAAAGGAGAAACACTGCTGCAGTCGCTGGGCATGAATCCGGACAGTGTCGGAATATGGCACCGGACACTGTATCTTGAAATTTTAACAGAGAAACAGCACAATGAAAATTGGATTGACGTATGACCTGCGTTCTGAGTATCTCGCCAGGGGGTATTCCGAAGATCAAACCGCAGAGTTTGACCGTGATGATACCATTGACGCCATCGAAAGAACATTACAGACGCTAGGTTATCGGACGGATCGTATCGGCAATGCCAAACGGTTGACCGAACGCCTGGTCTCCGGAGATCAATGGGACCTGGTTTTTAACATTGCCGAAGGGCTTCACGGTATCGGCCGGGAAGCCCAGGTTCCGGCGATTCTCGATCTTTATGAGATTCCCTATACCTTTTCGGATCCCCTGGTGATGAGCCTGACGCTTCACAAAGCCATGGCCAAACGGGTGGTTCGCGATGCCGGCATCCCCACAGCCGATTTTTTTACGGTTGAGTGCCGGCAGGATGCAAAAGGCGCCTTTTTTGATCCGCCTTATTTCATCAAACCGGTGGCCGAGGGTACCGGCAAAGGCATATCGTTGACTTCCATTGTTCAGGGGCGGGACGAACTTGCCGATGCCTGCGAAGCGTTATGGTTGAATTACCAACAAGCGGTCCTGGTCGAATCCTATTTGCCCGGGCGGGAACTCACCGTCGGTATCCTCGGGACAGGGCCAAGCGCCGAAGCACTCGGGACCATGGAGATTCACCTGCTGGCCCAGGCTGAACAGGGCGTCTATTCCTATGTGAACAAAGAACACTGTGAAGCGTTGGTTCGATATCGTCTTGTTCGGGCAGATGAAGATCCGGTGGTCGGAAAAGCTGAAAAGATTGCACTTGATGCCTGGAGAGTGCTCGGGTGTCGCGATGCCGGACGGGTGGATCTGCGCTGTGACAGGCACGGGAACCCCATGTTTCTGGAGGTGAATCCCCTGGCCGGCATTCATCCGGAACATTCTGATCTGCCCATCATTTGTAACCTGTTGGGGATTCCATATCAAAGACTCATTCAACGGATCGTCGAGTCTGCCGCCAAAAGGATAAAACAACAAGTTTCCGATTCATCTTAAAGCGTTATATAAGAAGGTTACATGCGTGTTGCCGTTGTTCATAATGCCGTGGGCGAAAATAGCGCGCCGGATGACCAGGATGTGCTGGTTCAGGCAGATGCGGTCCTTTTGGCGCTGAAGGATCTCGGGCACGAAGCCTCGTCTTTTCCATGCACCCTTGCCCTGGAACGAATCAGAAAGAATCTGAAATCGTTTCAACCGGATGTGGTGTTTAACCTGGTAGAATCGCTGGCAGGTCAGGGGCGTCTGATCGGCCTGTTTCCAGCCCTGCTGGAGGCCATGGGGGTGCCGTACACCGGATCCTGCGCCGATGCCATAGTGTCGACGTCCAACAAAATCACGGCTAAAAAGCAAATGGTTGCTGAAAAATTAGCCACGCCTTTATGGCTCGGACCCTATCCGCCGGAACGATTCAACCGCTTAGCCCCGGCCCGGTTCAGCGCAGTGAAAAGAAGCAAGTGGCTGATCAAATCCGTTTGGGAGCATGCCTCCATCGGGATGAATGAAGACGCGCTGATAGTCCCGGAATCGGTCGAGGAACTTGAAGCGCTGATGAAAGCTCGCTTGACGGTACTTGGCGGCTCGTGCTTTGCCGAAGCCTATGTTGAAGGCAGGGAATTCAATCTCTCCCTGCTGGCAAGCCCGATCGGGCCTGAAGTGCTTTCCCCCGCCGAAATTATTTTTGAAGGATACGGCCAGGACAAGCCTCGAATTGTCGGGTACCGTGCCAAATGGGATCCTCAATCCTATGAATACCATCACACCCCCCGCTGTTTCAGTTTTACATCCGAAGATGAGCCGCTGATTCAAACATTAAAACAAATGGCCGTCAAATGTTGGCACCTGTTCGGTTTAGACGGATACGCGCGGGTTGATTTCCGGGTCGATCCGGACGGCAATCCCTGGATTCTTGAGATCAACACCAACCCTTGCCTGTCGCCGGATGCGGGTTTTGCAGCTGCACTCGAGCAGGCGGATTTGGGATATTCAGATGCCGTCCGCCGCATCCTCGATAATGCGCTGACCGGAAAAACACCGGTCGATGTTTCACCGATTTTAGCCTCAGACGATAAGGGGCGCCATGACGCCGAAAGCATGCCGGCCGGCCGATGCACGGAGGGTATAGGTTTGTCGCCGTTGGTTTACCGGTACGAACCGGAACCGGAAGATACGCAACAGATTCGGGAAATGGTCCGGAGCACTGCGTTTTTCAGGGATGACGAAGTTGAGGTGGCTGTTGAACTGATAAAAGAAAGGCTCGAGAAAGGTCCGGCCAGCGGTTATTATTTTGTGTTTGCGCTTCAAAATAAAAGACTGATCGGCTACAGTTGCTACGGCCCCATTGCCTGCACCGTTTCCAGCCATGACTTGTTCTGGATTGTGGTTTCACCGGAAGTTCAGGGAAAAGGTTGCGGGCGCAGCATTCTTGCCGAAACCGAAAGACGGATACGCCAACAAGGCGGCACCCGTGTATATGTCGAAACCTCCATGCGTTCTCAATATGAGACAACCCGCATTTTTTATGAACGCTGCGGATATCGGCTGGTATCGGTATTGGATGGTTTTTACGATGTCGGCGACGACAAGGCGACCTATTGCAAGATTATGTAATTGCCGGACTTGTCGTCGATCCGATTAGTAATACCCTGTTTGTTTCCGACCCACAAACCCTAGTTAGTGCCCATCCATAAATGGCCTTTTTGCCCAACCCGCCAAAGATAGGCGGGCAAGTCTCTGCGGTATGCTCAAAAAATAATCCTCCTGAGGCGGATAAATCCTCGGAATATTACACATCTGCCTGTCGAAAATCCCGTGCTCTATTCGGGGCGGCTATTTTTTTCGCAGGCCTTCCGTCTTCGCCTGAAGGCTATGCCGGACAAGTGATCTTGAACAAAAATCCTCATTTAGGGATGGACACTATTTAGTCCAA
>JAQBHK010000509.1:0-4758 GCA_032127815.1 Desulfobacterales bacterium | reverse complement strand
ATCTCTACTTCGGGCCAAAGCCCTGCTTTTGCAAAAAAACTGCGCAAGGATCTCGCAAAGGTTTTCGGAAACGAATATGCCGAATTTCTAAAATTAATGGGTGCTGTCCGCAAAAAGCTGTTAAGCCGGGACCACCGGCCGGAGGCCCATAAGCAGCTTTTTGAACAACTGATCAACGGGGATCTTGTTGCTATGATTAAAGAGCATCAATACGAAGCTATCAATGCCCTGTTGTTTAAAATTCTTGGCAAAGGGTACGAGTTCGAATCATTAATAAGCGAGTAAGCCTCGTGAAAACGCGCACCAATGGTGGCATAAGTGGAAATTATTATTCTCATTACAATCATTTTCTACCTGCTGAGCACAGCCGGCTACTTTGCCTATCTTTTCCGGCAAAAAAACTATCTTCAGCAAACAGGCTACTACCTGCTCGCCGCCGGCTTTTTGTTGCATACCATAGCGCTTGCATACGCGTTTATTCACTCCGGCAATATCCCCGTTAAAAACCTTTTTGAAACGCTTTCACTCGCCTGCTGGTCCATCGCCGGTGTTTTTCTGATCTTGCAATATAAATTCAAGCTTAAGATTCTGGGGATATATGCTGCTCCGCTTTTAACCCTTGTCATGGCGCTTGCATACCGGCTGCCAAAGGAACCGGTACAGGTTGAAAACATTTATAACAACCTCTGGTTTGTTGTTCATATTATCGCAGTGTTTGTCGGTGAAGCCTCCTTTGCTCTGGCTTGCGGTGTGGGGCTTTTATATCTTGTTCAGGAACACGCCATTAAGACCAAACATCACGGTTTTTTTTTCAGACGACTCCCTTCTTTGGAACTGCTTGATGCCACCGGATATGGATGTATCATCGCCGGTTTTACCATGCTCTCTTTAGGCCTTGTGTCCGGTTTCGTGTATGCCAAATTGGTCTGGGGTAAATTCTTGAGCTGGGATCCCAAAGAGGTCTGGGCCGGTATAACCTGGCTTTTGTATGCTGCCTTGCTCCATCAGCGCCTTATCGCCGGGTGGCGCGGGCGCAGAGCGGCAGTTATGGCAATAATTGGCTTTGCAGCCGTCTTGTTTACTTTTTTTGGTGTCAACTTCCTGTTAAAGGGGCATCACGGAGAATTTACCCGCTGGTAAAGCGTCATGGATGAGATTGTTTTATTAGGCATAAATCACAAAACAGCACCGATAGAGCTTAGGGAATGCCTTGCTTTCTCGCATGAAGAGACCCTAACCGCCCTGGAAACATTTAAAGCATCAGCGGCAATCAGTGAAGTGATGGTTATTTCCACCTGCAACCGGGTAGAAATTTTACTGGCCACCGATAATAAAACCAAAGCTGCGGAAACCGCCAAAACTTACCTGTCTGCTTCCAAAAAACTGCCGGTAGCTAAATTTGAACAAGCCCTTTATACCCACTGCGGCGATGAAGCTGTGCGCCATATCTTCAGGGTCGCCGCCAGTCTCGATTCAATGATGGTGGGAGAACCCCAGATCCTTGGACAAATCAAAGAAGCTTATAATACCGCCGGCTTAAAAAAGTCTTCCGGTGTTCTTTTAAACCGACTGCTGCATCGTGCTTTTTTCGTAGCAAAGCGTGTGCGCTCTGAAACCGGAATCGGAGACCATGCCGTATCGATAAGTTATGCTGCTATCGAATTAGGCAAAAAAATCTTCGGGTCCCTTGAAGGCAAAAAGGTGTTGCTCGTCGGAGCAGGCGAAATGGCTGAGCTGGCCGTGGAACACCTGCTGCGCAATAAATCCGGTGATATCCTGGTTGCCAACAGAACTTTTGAACGCGGGGTAAAGCTGGCTCAAAAATTCAAGGGCCAGGCGGTTCGATTTGAAGAAATCATAGATTGCCTGCAGCTTGTGGATATTATCATCAGCTCAACAGGATCGCCTGATTATATTATCACCCGTGATCAAGTCAAAGGAATCATGCGCATCCGGCGCAACCGCCCTCTTTTCTTTATTGATATTGCCGTGCCGCGCGATATCGATCCGGCCATAAACCGGCTTACCAATTCTTATGTTTATGACATTGATGACCTACAAGGGATCATCGAAGAAAATATTGAAGAGCGCAACCGCGAAGCGATCAAAGGTGAAAGAATCGTCGATGAGGCTGTAATTCATTTCCGGCAGTGGTATGAGAACCTGAGCGTGGTTCCCACCATCGTCGCCTTGCGGGAAAAAATGGATTCTATTGCAAAAGCGGAAATCAAAAAAACCCTGCAGTCTTTAAGCCATTTGTCGGATCAAGATCGCCGGGCTATTACAAGGATGGCAAGCGCCATGATCAATAAAATTCTGCATGACCCGACCCGCTTGCTTAAAAGCTACGAAGCCCATGGTAAAAATTCTGATCATCTTAATATTACAAGAAAACTTTTTGGCCTGGATGACTAAAAAAGGAGGTTGTTTTGAAAAAAACCGTGTTTTTATTTCCCGGCCAGGGATCTCAGGCTGTTGGTATGGGCCGGGACTTTTATGAAGAATACGATTTTGTGAAAGAAATTTTCGACATGGCAGAGGAGGTCTCCAAGATAAACCTCTCAAGGCTGTGCTTTAATGGGCCCATCGAAGATCTTACTGCAACGGTCAACCTGCAGCCGGCCATCACCACAGTTAATCTCGCCTGTCTGGCCGCCATTGAAAAAGAGGGCATAAAACCTGATATCACCGCCGGACACAGCCTCGGCGAATACAGCGCGCTATGTGCATCCGGCGTTGTTTCAAAACCGGATACGTTCCGGCTTGTCTATAAAAGAGGCCTGCTGATGCATCGAGAATCAACCCGGCATGCGGGTGCTATGCAGGCTATTGTCGGGCTGCCCATCGATGCCGTTCAACAGATAGTCGCCGAGGCGCAACTAGACGGTGTCGTTGCCGTGGCCAACCACAACGCCGAACTTCAGATTGTTATTACAGGTGCTCCGGATGCGGTCAAGAAAGCTGCGTCACTGGCAGTATCGCAGCGCGCGCGCGCCATCCCTTTAAAAGTGAGCGGAGCCTGGCACAGCGATTTGATTAAAGGAGCCGAGGATGAGTTCACGGATTTTCTGAACACATTTGCGTTTAACGCTCCGGAAAGGCCTGTTATTATGAACGTTACTGGCCATTTGGTTGAAAATCCCGATGAAATAAAAGCGCTTATGGCCCAACAACTGTGCAGCCCCGTCAAATGGTATGACACCATCTGCAAACTGATCGAGGACCGGGTGGAATACTTTGTTGAAGTCGGCCCGGGCAGGGTACTGACCGGGTTATTAAAAAAGATTTTACCCAAGGATTATCCTTGCAAAATTTATAACATCGACAGCATGCAGCATCTGGAACAATTTTTTAAAGAAATCACCTGACTTGCATCTGGGGAATAATTGTTTATATTATTCTATCGGATGCAATACCGGAAACTTTTTTTCTTTACATAGCAATTCTTGTAATGTATTAATATCGATTCAGAGAAAATAGATGAGATATAGCAACGAGTAAAGGTCTGATCATGAAAAAGCAAGATGTTACATACTTTAAAGAACTTCTAGCTAGCCAACTGGAAGAGCTTTTAGCCCAGGCCGGTGATACTGTCTCAAACATGACCGCTCTCAAAGAGAATTTTCCGGACCCGACCGACAGGGCTTCCTTAGAATCTGACCGTAATTTTATGCTGCGGATAAGGGACCGTGAGAGCAAGCTGATCAAAAAGATTAAGAAAGCCCTTGAGCGCATTGAAAACCAGACTTTCGGACTCTGTGAAAAATGCGGTGATGATATTTCAACAAAACGCCTCAAAGCAAGGCCGGTAACCACTCAATGCATTGGCTGTAAAACCAAAGAAGAGGCTTTTGAGAAAGCCCTTGGATTATAAAGAAAATCTGAAAATCGATCTGCACATACACTCTAACGCTTCAGATGGAACTCTCGCGCCCGTAGAAATCCTCAGCCTGGCTCGCCAACTTAACCTCGGAGCTATTGCTATTACGGATCATGACACTGTGGCCGGGGTAAAAGACGCACTTGCACACGGGATTCCACCTTCTTTAAAATTTTTAACCGGTGTCGAAATCAGCGTCCTGCCGCCACCTTCTTTTGCTTATCTGAGAAGTTTTCATGTTCTGGGCTATGCCATCGACCCTGACAATACCCTTTTGAATCATACCCTTGGCGAACTCCAGCAGGTCAGAAAAAACCGCAATCCGCGCATTTTAGAGATCCTCAACGAGCTGGGCTGCAACATTACCTTAACCCAGGTTCAGAAAGAAGCCGGGGAAAGTCAACTTGGAAGACCTCACATTGCGCAGCTCATGATAAAAAAGGGTTATGTAAAATCTATTAATGAGGCCTTTGACAGATACTTAAGCCAAGGTAAGCCGGCGTATGTCGATAAATACCGGCTTGCCTGTGCCAAGGCTATCGAAATTATCAAAAGTGCCGGCGGCGTTCCGGTACTGGCGCATCCATTTCTTATCCGGACACAGAATGATAAAAACCTTGAAGATCTTGTTATCACTTTAATGGAAATGGGCCTGCAGGGGCTGGAAGTCTATTATCCTGAAAATCCGCCTGAAAAAACTGCGCTCTATGCTGCAATTGCAAAGCACCATGGTTTATTGGTGACGGGCGGCTCTGACTTTCACGGTTCTTTAAAACCGGATATAAAAATGGGGTCCGGCAAAGGAAATCTTTCCATCCCTTACACAATCTACGAAAAACTAGTCGGCAGATAGTAAATATCCTGGCCCAAAGGACCAG
>JAQBHK010000508.1:0-3794 GCA_032127815.1 Desulfobacterales bacterium | reverse complement strand
AGGCATGGAACAGAAATCAAGGCCCATTTGCTGCATTTTTACAACCTCGGAATTATCCTTGGAAACGGTATTGCCGACAACCACCAAATCCGGGCCATATGAAATATGCTCTGCTTCAAAACCTTGGGATATCTTGATGCCTTTTCTATGAAGGAAATCGCTCATGGGCGGATAGACACCCTGATCAGACCCGGTAACAGTAAAACCCATATCCTTCAGTACGCCGGCCAGCGCCCCCATGGCAGTACCGCAAATAGCAATAAGATGTATCTTTTTGATTTTCTTCGGGATCCGGTTTTTACTTAAGTCCATAGCTACAGCTTAGATGTGTTTGACAGGATCGACTTGATTAATTGGTTTTTCACAGCTGTATCGGGAAACTGTGAAAATTCTAAGAAAACCCTGAATATTCTATTGATCGTGTCTATAATGCATTTTATTATGTGCAATTATTTATGTCGTCAATATAAATCCTCAAGTGGATGGCCGTTTATGATTCGAGATTTCAAAACAATTCTGCGAGACGTTGCCCAAGGCTCCGGCCGCATCACTGTTTTAACCGGCGCCGGCATTTCCGCTGAAAGCGGTATTCCGACCTTCCGGGGCCCGGAAGGATACTGGACTGTCGGTTCCCGGGAATATCACCCTCAGGAGATGGCGACCTGCCAAATGTTCAGGCAGCAACCTGACGAAGTCTGGAAATGGTATTTATACCGCATCGGAATCTGTGCAAAGGCCGTACCGAATGCGGGCCACCTGGCTCTGGTTGAAATGGAAAAGCTTTTTTCAAGTCGCTTTACCTTGATCACGCAAAATGTCGATAACCTGCACATTCGGGCCGGCAGCAGTTTAAAAAAAACCTTTCAAATTCACGGTAATATTTTCTATATGCGCTGCGCTGATGAATGCACCCGAAAAGTCCATTCCGTCCCGAATATTTTGACCGCTGGAAAGGCCAGGAAGGAAGAGCTTATAGAATCCGAACGCGAGTTACTGGTTTGCCGGAATTGTGGAAAACTTACCCGCCCGCATGTCCTCTGGTTTGATGAAACGTATAACGAACACCATTATCGCTACCAGAGTTCTTTGAACGTGGCTTTCGAGACCGAATTGCTGATCGTGGTGGGCACCTCCGGGGCCACCAACCTTCCGAATCAGGTTGCGTTGGCAGCAAAAAATCGTGACAGTATCATTATTGATATAAACATCCAAGAAAACCTCTTTTCAAATATAGCTTTAAAAAGCCGACGAGGGTTTTTCTTTAAAGAACCCAGCAGCACCGCCCTGCCCCGCATTTTACAACTCCTTTGAAGTTGGGATATTGAAACTACATATTTAAGCGATCAATCAAAGCTTCAAGATAACGGGATTTCATTTGGCGGCTGGCCATAGCCTGTTTAACGGGTGGAAGTTTCAGAATTACGCCCAGAACTGCAGCCAATGCCCGGTAACTATCGAGCACCTGATTATCAAAAATGAAATTCTGTAGCATGTCACGCTCAATAGCCATCAGCACCACGCGGTGAGTCGTGTTCAGCGGCGTTATCACCCGCTCGGCCCGGGACTGCAAATCAATGCAGTTGACCGGACATACCCGTGCGCAGACACCGCATCCCAGACAAATATCATTGTTGAGCCGGGCCTTCTGCTTTTTGGGATGCTTGGGGTCGTTGGATGACACCAGTGTCATCGCCTCCACCGGACATACCCTGATACACTTTTGACATCCGTTGCACATTTCATCTTGTATTTGCGGAATAAAATTGGTGGTGTGCACCGGCTGCAGCAAGCCGAATTTCCGAGCAACAATCATTGCTTCGCAGCAACACCCGCAACAATTGCAAATAAAGTTCACGCCCTTTCTAACATTATCGCCGAACTGCACCAGGTTGTTCCCATAGGCAGTCTCTAAAAGCCCCAGACATTCCGCAACCTCCACCTTTCTTGCAAAACCGTGCTTTATAAGCGATGACGCTGTGGCGTTCAACGTCATACATATTTCCTTAGGGGCATCACAGTCACGGTCCACATGCGACATTTTGTGACGGCAATAGCAGGTGCTGATCCCGATGTGAGAAGCTGTTTTAATAACCTCGCTGGCCCTTTCATAATCTAATACGTACAATGCGTTTTCGCTGGAAAGCACCGGTTCATGGACAAAAACGCGTCCCAGGCGGGTTTCTCCCACAAGAAACAAGTCCTTGATAAAATCCTCTTCAACATTGATGTATTGATAATACAACCGGCTCAATACTTTCTGGTCAACATCTCCTCCAACCCGCATCAGTGAAAACTCAAAAAAACCTGCCATGGGGGGCGGCAGACTGTAAACCGGACGGCCGTTCTCCTCGACATCTACTAGAATAGCCCGGCTGGACAGTTCATCCAGAACCTGTTGAGTGCTGACCGGATCCAATCTCCATATCCGTCCGGCCGTTTCGGCACTAAACGGTCTAAGGGGCAAAAGCGATACCAGCCCGGCTTCTTTCTCACTAAAAAGCATTTCAAGTATTTTATATAACAGTTCCGAAGGTTTTGCACCTTGTGGAAAGCGATTCAATCGATCCACCAAGTGCTTGTAGGCGGGTTTAATCATGTGATGCGCCATCAGTCGCCTACCTTTCCTGCAAAACGCTTCAGGTACGAATTGGCCTCTGCCATTTGGTGTTCGCTGAATACACGGACACTATTTTCTTCCAAAAGGGCCGCAGTAACGCCCTTCCCCGCTTCAGGCACGCCTGCAAAACTGCCGTCATAAATATATGAACTTCCGCACGAAGGGCTTCCGTCTTTCATGACGGCAAACGCTACGCTCTGTGATATTACTTGTTCAAGGGCTTTCCGGGCGCCAATTATAAATCGTTCCGTCATATCTTTTCCATCGCGGTTGATAACCTTTGCAAGTCCCTGCAGCACGGCATTTCCGTCGCCCTCACCAATAATCTCAGCAGACGATCTTGGTACTGCAAGCCCCGCTGCTACTTCAGGGCAAAAAGCCAACACCCGACCCTCCTGTTGCCAGTACTCTAAAAGCCAGTTTCGGCATACCAACGCCACACCGTCATACCGCACACGTTCACCGACCAGGCAGGCACTGACCAGTATTTTAGCTATGCTGTTTTTCGCTACGTTCATATATTTATTTAGTCCTGAAAAACGTCCCCTTTTTGCCCAATTTCTGTGTAAGATTCGATATTTTAGAAATTGACGCTAATCACAGACTCATGTTAGGGTAGGACATATTTACAATCGTTTCCGAAAAGGGGAAAGATGGTACTTGCTGCATTAAAACCTGCTGTTTCCAAATATTGGCTGATTGCGCTGGCCGGTTTAATGTGGAGCATCGTGGGCTTAATGCTCTGCCGCCTGGCCTATATCTGGTTGTCGGCCGTTCCGTTACAGCGGGCGGTGCCCTTGGGGATGCTGGGGATCATATTTTCGCTGGCAGTCTACCGCTATAAGTTTTCTAAAATCGCCCTAAAAAATATCGACCGGCTCAGCCTTATGGCGGACAAAAGCTGTTTTTTCGCCTTTCAGGCCTGGTATGCCTATCTAATTATCCTTGTAATGCTCGCGCTCGGCATAACTTTGCGCCATTCCCCAATCCCCAAACACTATCTGGCAGTGCTCTATACGGCCATAGGCGGTGCACTTTTTTTGGCAAGCTTTCATTTTTTTCAACGTATCTGGGCTGTCAAGATTTTAAAACAGACGTGTTTACCACCGGAAAAGTAAAGAATCCTGGCCCAGATGACTAGGCTTTGGTTTGTCCCCTAGGGGTGCACCTATCTCAA
>JAQBHK010000507.1:0-4224 GCA_032127815.1 Desulfobacterales bacterium | reverse complement strand
AGTGCAGATGATCGGTTCGCCGCGGACGTTAAAGCTGGTATTGACGATTACAGCACAACCGGTCAGTTTTTCAAACTCTGATATGATTGCATAATAATCAGCCTTATCCTTTTGGTTCACAGTCTGAAGGCGGGCCGAGTAATCCAGATGGGTAATTGCCGGAATATCGCTCCTTTTAACTTTCAGGCGTTCAAGCATCGGCATCTCCTCTTTCGGGGGCTGAGGGAGGCGTCTTTTTGCGGTAACATCGGCCACCAAAAGCATATAAGGGCTGGGAGTGTTTATGTCAAAATATTCTGAGGCCTTTTCCTCCAGTACGGAAGGTGCAAACGGCCTGAAAGATTCCCGGTACTTAATTTTAAGGTTCATCACGGTTTGAGTATCTGTGCTTCTGGGATCGCCCAGGATACTTCTGGCTCCCAAAGCCCTGGGGCCAAACTCCATGCGTCCCGCCATGTACCCCACAATTTTTCCCTGGGCAATCTGCTCGGCAATGGTTATGGCTTTTTGGTCGCCATGGAGCCGATGAAAAGGGTAACCTTTGCCTGCAAGCAATGTTGCGACATCTTCGTTATGAAATGAGGGACCCAGATACGAGCCCTGCTGGCTGTCACGCCCGTTGGGGTTGGCGCGCCGGTTGCCCAGATATCGATACCAGACGGAAAGGGCCGCACCCAGGGCACCGCCGGCATCGCCGGCGGAAGGCTGTATCCAGATATTCTCAAAAGGGCCTTCCCGCAGGATGCGGCCGTTGGCAACGCAGTTAAGGGCCACACCGCCTGCCAGACAGAGGTTCTTTTGGCCCGTTTCCTTGTAAACGTGATTTGCCATTTTCAGGACAATCTCTTCCGTAACGTCTTGAATGCTGGCGGCAATATCCATCTCTCTTGGAGTGATTTCCGTCTCGGGCTTGCGGGGGGGACCGCCAAAAAGCTTGGCAAAACGTCTATTGGTCATGCGCAGTCCGCCTAAAAAATCAAAATAAGAAAGATTTAGCCGGATGGAACCGTCTGCTTTTAAATCTATTAACTCTGAAAGGATCAGGTCTTTATAGCGGGGAACGCCATAAGGAGCCAGCCCCATGAGCTTATATTCGCCGGAGTTGACCTTGAAACCGGTAAAATAAGTAAAGGCCGAATAGAGCAACCCCAAAGAATCGGGGAAATGGAGTTCTTTGATAAGTGAAATTTCGTTTTTCGATCCAAACCCATAACTTGCAGTGGCCCATTCCCCCACGCCGTCCATGGTCAAAATAGCCGCCTCGTTAAACGGTGAAGGGTAAAAGGCGGAAGCGGCATGGGCCTCATGGTGCTCGGTAAACAGGACCGCCCCCTTGTAGCCCGTCTCTTTATGAATAACCTTGGGAATCAAAAGTTTCTGCCCCAACCACAGGGGCATGGCCTGCAGCCAGGAACGCAGGCCTTTGGGCGCCACGGTCAGGTAGCTCATCAGCAGACGTTCAAAGGTTAAAAAGGGTTTATCATAATAAACAACGTAATCAACGTCTTGAGCTGTAATACCGCTTTCTTTTAGGCAGTATTTGACCGCATTGTGGGGGAATCCGGGGTCGTGCTTTTTGCGTGTAAAGCGTTCCTCTTGAGCGGCCGCTGCAATAATACCGTCTCGTACAAGACAGGCGGCGATGTCATGATAAAAGCATGAAATACCAAGAATATACATAGTTCAGACCTTGCCATTCATCAGAAAAAAAGACCGTAGACCTTTATATACTGCGGGATTGCATAAAAAATGGATAGGAGGTTCTACGTTCAGGGTTCAGCGTTAACCGTTCTGCGTTCTAGGTTCACCGTTCTGGGTTAACCCCTGAACCTTTGATCCTCTGAACCCCTCAACCTTTGAACCCCCGAACCCTGAATCCTGAACCTCTGAACCTAGAACCCTGAACTTAAGGCAGATGTACTTGTCGGGCGGAGATGATGTTCGGCAAAGATTTTATCTCTGTGAGTACCTTTTCATCCGCCGGCGAATCGATGTTTACAATGCACAGGGCACGATCATCCCGACGGCCTAACTGGAAGCGGCCGATGTTGATGTTGTGACGGCCCAAGGTTGTGCCCACATTGCCGATAACACCCGGCCGGTCGAAATTTTGAATAAAAATCATCCAACCTTCCGGGATCGCATCCAGATAGATATTACCGACTTTTACGAGTCTGGGGTATTTTTTTTCATAGATCGTCCCCCAGATCTCACCCGGCTCTTCATCGTGGTCTTCCAGTGTTACCCGGATTAAGCCTGTAAAATCATCCCTGGCCTGGCTTTGGGTGACATTGACCTGGATCCCCTTTTCAGCGGCAAGGGCCGGGGCATTGACGTAGTTTACCGGTTGATCGGTAAAGGCACTCAAAAGGCCTTTCAGGACGGCATGCGTCAGCGGTCTGGTATCAAGGGCAGATACGTCACCGCTGTAACTTATGGTGATATCGTGAATTTTTTTAGCGAGCTGGCCCATCAGCGATCCCATTTTTTCGGCAAGCGCAAGATGGGGGCGAATTTGATCCATAACTTCCAGGGATAGAGACGGAAAATTGACGGCGTTGGTTATAATGCCCTTTAGAAGGTACGCAACCATCTGGTTTGCAATCATTTCAGCAACCTTGATTTGGGCTTCACCGGTACTGGCGCCTAAATGCGGCGTAGAAATTACATTAGGATGCTGGAGCAGCGGCAGAGCAGGGTCCGGTGGTTCCTGGGGGAACACATCCAGAGCCGCGCCGGCAACATGACCGTTTAAAATGGCCTCATAAAGATCATCTAATAGAATTATTTCTCCGCGGGCACAGTTTATGATCCTCACGCCCGGCTTCATCTTTTTAATGGTCGCAGCGTTGATCATGTCTGCCGTTTCCTTAAGGTGGGGCACGTGCAGAGTGATAAAGTCGGAACGGGCAAAAAGATCGTCCAGGGGGACAAGTTCGACTTCAAGGGATCTTGCGGCATCTTGGCTGACAAAAGGATCGGCTGCGATGACCGTCATTTTAAGTCCTTGTGCCCTTTGTGCTACGATCCTGCCGATCTGACCGAAACCGACGATACCTAATGTTTTGCCGGCTATCTCAACACCTATCAGTTGCTTTCTGTCCCATTGTCCACCGCGAATGGATGCGGTTGCTTGAGGAATATTTCTGGCAAGAGCCAGCATAAGAGAAATAGTATGTTCGGCCGTGGTCACCGAATTGCCCCCCGGGGCGTTCATGACGACGATCCCTTGTTTGGTGGCCGCCGGCACATCGATGTTGTCCACCCCGATGCCGGCACGGGCGATGACCTTGAGCTTCCCGGCTTTTTCCAATACCCGCTGGGTAACCGCAGTTGTGCTTCTGATCGCCAGGCCGTCGAATTGGCCGATAACCTCGGACAGTACTTCAGGGTCACCGCTGGACTTGTCGTTATCGACGACAACTTCTATTTTTCCGGTGGCTTCAAGAATATCCCTGGCAAGCGGGGACATATTGTCCCTGACCATTACTCTATACATATCCAACAACTCCCTTTAAATGCAATGATTTATAGTGTTTATTGAAAACCCTGTTTTTGTTTGTCCCCGCTCCGGTTCCCATTCTGCCCCTTTTTTTTCGTTATACGCCTAATTCCTAATATTTTAGGATCATAGCATGCTATTATATCCCTCTCAAGCCTTTTCCTTTTGCCATTCTTAGCCTGCTTCAAGAGTTCGGCAGTCAAGGCTTTCTCGACAAGACCTTTGTTTTTGCATGCATCAAGGCTTAATCGTCTTTTTCAGGCGGCTTGAACTTCAGTCTGAAAATCAACACAAAAGCAATGCCTATGATGGCAATAACTCCCGCTTTTCTCAACCCATCAGGGCTGCCATAACTATAGAAGGACTTCATATAGTGCGCGTAACGGGGGTCTATCAACCAGGAGGATTTGACGTCCGCAGCCGCCAGTTCGTTTCTGCCGGTCTTGCGGTAGGCCCTGGCTCTTATTCGATAGGTCTCTGCAATGGTTTTCGGATCACTTCCAAGTTCGATGGCTCTGGTGGAATCCGCAAGGGTCTTTTCATACTTGCCAAGAGTGTAATTAGCCTCTGCCCGGTTAGAATAGGCGTGGGCCGAGTTGGGGTCTATTTCGATGGCGCGTGTGAAATTGTAAATGGCCGATTGAGAGTCTTTGCTTTTCAGATAGCCCATACCCAACATCCGATAGGCTTCTGCTTTTGGCGGTGCAAGTTGAATGTAAGCC
>JAQBHK010000506.1:0-8033 GCA_032127815.1 Desulfobacterales bacterium | reverse complement strand
AGCGAATTCAAGGCATTCAAAAGTCACCTTCTTAAAATGATAATATGAATGAAGATCTTACGATACTAGTTGTTGATGATGAAGCTTACATCCGCGATATTTTCAAGGATTACTTTGAAATTGCCACCGGCTATACTGTTTTTACTGCCTGTGACGGTCTTGAGGCTCTTGATATAATAGAAAAAGAAGAAGTTGACTGTTGTTTTACAGATCTTTCCATGCCCAGGCTGGACGGGTTGGAGCTAACCCGACGCATCCATCTTATAGACAATACTATTCCGGTTGTCGTCATGACCGGTAACCCTACTATGGATAATGCCATCGAGACTTTAAAAAACGGGGTTGTCGATTTTCTAACCAAACCGTTTCGGATCGATCAAATCCTTCCTACGATTAGGCGGGTTATGGCTGAAAGAGCATTTTTTGTTGAAAATATTTTATTAAGAAAAGAGGCTGAACAGGGCCGCAAACTTCTGGAAATCAATCAGGAATTGCACCAGAAAATAAAGGACATTGGGACTATCAATCTGATACTGCAGAAGTTAAATCAAGTGACAACCAGTCAGGATCTTTTTGACACTCTGGTTAAACTGTCCGGAGAAGTCACCGCTTGTGATGAGGCCCATTTCTGTTTTTTTACCCGGCAGATGCAAGAGCATGTCATCATCGCCTCTTTTTCCAAAGATGAAGATAAAGCCGCGGCTGTAGCCGGGTGGTTGGAAAAGAACATTGTTGAAAAGGTTGCAGATGACGGGATACCATGCCTTATCAAAGGTAACAACGGCAATAGCACTATCATTGGCATTCCTTTGAAAATACGGACGGAGATCTTTGGCATCCTGTTTGCGATTATTAAAAACGGCCACCACACATTCAGCGAAAAAGATATATATATTTTGAACTTTTTGGCGGAGAAGGCATCCTCTTTGGTTGAGAATCTGGCCCTTTATGAAAATATTTACAGCAATCTTTTTGCCACACTTTACGCCTTTGTGGAGGCCATTGAGGTCAGAGATCCATACACCAAACAGCATTCGGTAATGGTGTCAAAGTATGCCATGTCTCTTGCCAAGGCTTACGGCTGTGCGCCGGAAGAGATAGACAAATTGTACGTTGCCGGAAACCTGCACGACATCGGTAAGATAGGTATTCCTGACAATATTCTGTTAAAGCCCGGGAGGCTGACAGAGGAAGAGTATACCGTTATTAAAAAGCACCCTTTAATCGGAAGTAATATTATTGGTCATCTTGGCACGTGGACAGAAGAGCAGAGGATAATCAGACACCATCACGAAAGGTATGATGGCAAAGGGTATCCTGACGGTCTTAAAGGTACAGATATTCCCTTTCTTTCTCGAGTCCTGTCGGTAGCCGATGTTTTTGACGCCCTGACCACAGATCGTGCATATCGTCAGAAAATGCCGGATGAGGTTGCTGTCAAGATAATTAGGGAAAATGACGGCAGCCAATTTGATCCCGAAATTGTAGCTGTCTTTGTGGATCTGTACAACAAGGGGAAGCTTAAATCCGAACCGTTCACAGGTTCAGAGGTTAAAGGTTCAAAGGTTTAGGGTTCAGAGGTTCCAGAGGTTCAGGGTTCAAAGGTTTTGTGTTCACCGCAAATCTGAGCACTGAAGTGGGGATTGAGCTTTACGTAGCGTTGGACCAACAATACATAACGAATGCTGCGCCAGGCTGTGCATAATCATGCCGGGCGTATCTGTGCTGCCATTGGAAGTTTCATCAAGTACTTGCTGACTTACGAGCAAGTTCAACGAAAGAAAGGTAACCCTGAACCTGTGAACGCCGACAGTAAAGGTTGACAAAAATAGCAACCCTGAACTTCTGAACTCTGAACCTGTGAATGGTTACAAGTTACAATTGAGGAATTGCGATCGAATTGTTTTGCTGAGGATCGAATATTTTTTGAGAAATTAATTCTATAACGTCTGGAAACTGGGATGGCTTTAAGCCTACTTTTTGGAGCCGTTGCGGGAGTTTTTCCATATTCAGGAACTCCAAAACCTGCCCTACATGAAATCTATTCATAAGCAAATCGGCCAAATAAACTAAATGCGTTAATTCAGGGTTCACCCTGGATTTTTCAGGGTAGTGGTGATGTCGAATTACATCCGCCAGATTATCAGGCAAGGACCAATTTTCAGCCAGCCGTTTTCCGACCTGAGGGTGAGTTATGCCAAGCTTTTCACTCTCTACTTCACAAAGTTCAACCCCATCGATCTGGGTTCGCCTGTAGAAAAAAGGGTGAACAGGTGCAATAAATTGATCCAGAACAATTATACCAATATCATGAAGCAACCCGGCCGTATATGCTATTTCCGGTGAGGCTTTGCCGGTAAGCTCGGCCAATTCTCCAGAAACAATGGCCGTTCCCAGGGCATGCTGAAAAAGGCCTCCTTTACAAAGAGAGTAACCCTGCACGGAATCAGTCAAAAAAAGCTCCAGAGAAGCGGTCAGCAGCAATTGAAGGAGCAGCTTTTCACCTATAACAACAAGCGCTCTGTCAATGGAGTCGACCTTTCTCTTTAAACCGATGAAGGAAGAGTTGCACAATCTGATGACTTTAGCGGTTAAAACTTGATCCTGCTTGATTTCTCCGGCCACTTCGCGCATGTTATAATTTGCTTCATTGATCATTCTTGTCATTTTAAGGGATATCTGAGGGATAGGCTGAACAAGTTGGATCGCATGGGCAATTTGGCCGGCCGTCGGCTTTGTGAAATTCTCTACAGCAGGGGGAGTGTGCATACTCAGCGGTTGAATTGAACTTTCGAACGTATTCAAATCGAGACTCAGACGACAACTAAAATAACCGCCGGTTTCGGCTTTGCGAATCGGTATGGCTGCATCCTTAAGGATTGTCCTGACAATTGCAGCGGTCCTTCCGCCAATGTCAAGGTCGAGATCCTGTCTGGACACCGGTCCTACCAAGGCTCCGCCGGCAACACATGCTTCCAAATTCTGTTTGCTGGTACCGGTTTTTAAAATAGCCCTAATAAATAGTGGGAGGCCTGTTGAAGCATAAATCTCGGGTTTCCAGGGGTTTTGAGGGTTGGGAGGTTCCGGCAGAAGTAAATGGATCAATCCCCCCACCTCAGTTTCCTTGTCACAGAGCGTTACCCCGACACAGGTTCCCAAACAGGCATCCAGGCTCACATTCTTTTTCTCGCTGATAACGTAATTCCCAGACGCTACATGCTGTCTATGAAGATATGATGCAGTTTTCATTGCTATTTGTTAATTAGATTAAAATTGATAGAATACCTTAACTTCCCCGCTTAATCCGGTATAAATAGACATTTTTAAAGGGTGTCAACCCTCATTTGCGATGGGATACATGCAATTTTGGGTGCGCTTGGCCTCATAAAGCCTGGCGTCAGCTTTTGATATTAATTTTTCTTCGCTTTGATGTTTAACAAGTTCGCTGCTAGTAGAAAGACCACAACTTATCCGTACTTTGATCCTTTCGGACCCCCCATTTTAAGACCTGGTTTTTCAGCTCAGATATTACTCGTTGTACCAGCATTCTGGCCTTTTCCATTTCGGTATCCGGCAGAAGGATTGCAAACTCATCGCCCCCGTATCTGGCCACGATATCGGCCTGTCTGACCGCGCATTTTAAGAACTTGGCCATCTCTTGCAGGACAAAGTCACCGGCCTGATGACCGAAGGAATCATTAATAGCTTTAAAGTCGTCGATATCAATCATGACGAAGGAGAGGGGCCTGTGATATCGTTTTGCCCTCTGAAACTCTTTTTGGATAAAGTTTTTTAGTCCTTTGCGGTTGAAAACCCCGGTCAGGTTATCCTTAACCGTCATTTCTTTAAGTCTATGATATTCCTGAGCATTTTTCAGGGACATGGCCAGAATGTTGGAAATGGTAGAGATCAACTCCTTTGTTCCATTATTGGACTTTCCCTTGTTTTTGGGAAGAGCTACAATCATTCCCATAGGCTTGTCTGCTATACTTAGCGGCAGGAACCACATTTTGGAAAAGGAGGCCGAGTGAGAAGAAGATATTTTAACATCGGATGAATACAGCTTCAGAGACACTTCTTGCATAGAAATCTTTGCCCCCGACAGAGAAATGAATCTTTCAGTAATATCTGTTTTCAATCTTTCGAGTATTTCTTTATTAATTTCATTATCCGATACATGCACGGCCAGGTTCCATTGAGAGCCGATGCGGTATAGAATTCCTAAGATTTCTGAATTCATAACCTTAAGCAGGCCGGCATCTATAATCCTGGGAAGAATTCTGTCCCAGTTCAAATCATAAGCGACTTCTCTACTGAGCCGATTAATAAATCCGAGTTCATGATTCTTTTTGGTTAGATTCTTTTGCTCTCTTTTTAGTTTTTGGTTTACGTCTTTAAGGTCATTCATCATTTGCAAAATTTCAATGAAGGCCTTCCGATTTTCAATGCCGCCTAAAATAGTATCATAGATGCGCTTTGCAAGGTGGTGTCGGGGAACAAACCCATAAGCCCCCGCCTGGAGAATTTCAGATATCTTTTCGGCATTGTCTTCTTTACCAAAAAGGATTAAACAGGATTTTGAACTATTGGCCTGGAGCAGCGTATTCCAGCCCAGAACATGGTCTCCGACCAGATCGTAATCAACCAGGATAGCAGCAAAATCTTTTTTTAAAATGGTGTCTTCGATATCATCAAAGAGAGGTATGCCACTGATATCTAATCCTTGCGGGATAAGAATTTCCTCAAAAAGTTGGAGGTCTTTTTTGTTATCACCGACAACCAGAATTTTCGTATTCATACCCGTACCTCAACGCTAAGCCTAATTGAACTTTAACTCAATTAGGTCAGACTTTCATATAAATACTCGGTTTGATATATTTGTACCCGTGTTTAATATTGTTCAGGCTTTCGGCACCCCCAGCAATAAGATAACAGTTTGATTTCAATGCATTATATTGTTTGGCGGTTACCTTCATCCAATGAAATCCGTTTATACTGACAGAAACGTGTAAAAAGGAGTCGATAAAATCAAGATCCGGTATTTTTTGCCTGCACCGGTTTCAATAGCGGCATTTTTTTCAGCATCCGCTACTCAAAAAGCATCGCGCAGAAGCATCGAAGCCTCACGATCTTCGTATTATAATTTATTTAGTAAGCAATAAACGTACCATTCCATCAATTCCTAACTTTCGGCAGAAAACTAGAGTTTTAAATCATATTTTTAAGACCACAGCTTTTTAGTTTATTGCTTATTACGGATGGTGCGTCAATATGTTGACATTTTTGACAATGAATTGGACAATAAAATCGCTTTGCGATTCCATGCAACTTTCGCAGTCTTGACAGGGCGGGGTTTTTGCTTTGCTTCAACAAGCAGCGGGAGAATCCAAATGTAAAAATATATATTCATTACAACTTTCCGGCAGGTTATGGTATGATAGTTGCATAGTTTAATTGTAAATTGTTAGTGGGATTGTGCCTTAAAAGGTTTAGCGGAAACAGTGGGTGCATCCCCCGTCTCGCTAAAGCGAGACGGGGGAAGATTATATAGGTGGTTGAAATGGTTGAAAAAGAAAGGCGTTTTTATGTGAGAGGAGATCTATCCTTTCAAATCAAGTATAAGCTTATGACCTCAGAAGAATTTGAAAATTTAAAGGGGTTTGACAGGGAAATTTTGTCTTCCTCTGGTATGGCACGGAGCACTGATATTGGACATACCGGGATAAGTACCGACAACACGGCGAATGCCGTCTTAATAAACCACATTTTACAGATAGACGAAAAATTAGATCATATTCTAGAGCTTTTATCCACAGACAAGTCGGTAGCAGTCCCTTTCCGCCCGGGCTTGGGACAGAATATCAGTGGGTCAGGCATGCAGATAGTCTTAGAGCAACCGGTTGAATGCGGGCAGATCATTCACGTAAAGTTTTTTCTTTCAAAGCTGCCGCTCGTTTTTATGGAAATATTTGGCAAAGTTATCCGGGCGGTTCAGGAAGATGAGGACGGCCGGGTGCTATACAATGCTGGAATAGAATTCCTCGATCTCAACATAAGTGACATGGACAGAATTATTGCTTCTGTCTTTCAAAGACAAAGAGAGGTTATTCGTAAAAGCAAAAGCGGAAATGGGAGAGGCGGAGAATGACCTATACATGATAAATTTAAAGATTCGCAGGCAGATGCCATCCTCTGGGAGACGGAAGATAATCGTATGGCTGCGGCAATTGCTATGGATTGATCCTTGCTTAAAAGGAGTGGCGCCAGATACTACGTGCAGATAAAAACAGGTCCCATGGTCCACCATCAGCGCCCGGCCGTAGATGTGCTCTTGCATTCTGTTGCTAATTATGCCGGCAGAAATGCGGTGGGTGCCGTTCTAACGCGAATGGGTTCAGATGGTGCCCAGGGGCTGTTAAAAATGAGGGAGGCTGGAGCACGGACAGTCGTTCAGGATGAGAAAAGCTGTATAATTTTTGGAATGCCCAAGGAGGCCATTAAATTGGGAGCGGCTGAAAAGGTGGTTCCTTTAAAGAATATTGCCGCGACAGCGCTTAAAATGGTAACTTCAATATAGTTAATTTTCAAACTGCAACAAGGAGCTCGGGAGATTATGGATTTAAACATGAAAGTGCTTATCGTTGACGATTTTGCCACTATGAGAAGGATTTTAAGAAACATCCTCAAACAGATAGGCTTTAAAAATATTACTGAGGCCGATGATGGCAATACCGCTCTGAAAGAGCTTAAAAAAGAGAAATATGATCTGATACTAAGTGACTGGAATATGCCGGAAATGGCGGGTATTGATCTATTAAACGCCGTCAGAGCGGATGACGAATTAAAGGACATTCCCTTTGTTATGATTACTGCCGAAGCCCAGAAGGATAATATTGTCGGGGCTGTTAAGGCCGGAGTAAACAGCTACGTCGTGAAACCGTTTACAGCCGACACAATCAACGAAAAACTGAAAAAGGTATTTGGCGGCTGATCTTCGACTTTGGACTGAAAAATACGATTACGATTTTTTTTCTAAAGAAATTGTTAGACAGTACCGAAAATAAATATAAAGAGGCAATGCGCCCAGGAGGCTGAAAATGGATATAAGTAAAATAGAGAATGCATTTAAATCAGGATTAGCGTCATCTAAAAAGGTCAAAGGCGATAATCAATTCAAACAAATTTTTGACAAAACCCTGCAAAAGGTCGATGAAACAACGATGCCGGCCCCTGTTGATCACAAGACCGATGTCATTAAGCAGGGTGATAAAATTCTTAATTTGCTGGATAATTATGCCAGAATGCTGACCGATCCAGGCAAGAGTTTAAAAGATATTGAACCTTTAGTTGCAAGCATTGAAAAAGAAGTGAGTTTGATTGAATCTGAGGCTGCCGTTAAAGTCCATCATGATCATGAGCTTGAAAAATTTGTCAAGGACTTGGCTGTGACTGCCAATGTGGCGGCACTAAAGTTTTATCGCGGGGATTACATTTAAGTCCTTATGTAGTCAATTTTTTGCCGCATATTCTATTTTTACAGCGGTTCAACGCTTTTGAAAATTTGTTGGCTGCAGCTGCAGCACTTCCACTAACTTATTGATAATAAACAATTATAGACTTCTGCCGGCCCGTTTATTTAATATCCTCTTTTTTTGTCCTTGATTTGTCTGAAACATTATAATATTTTATTAATAACTTGATAGTACAGCAATTTCCTTATTTTATAAAGATACTGTTTAATGCCGAAAATTCTAGTCATAGACGACAACCCTGATATATTAAAGCTAATCGTTGATATTTTAAAATCCAATGATTATGAAGTCACGGGTGCCCTCGGCGGTGAGGCGGGGATCAGAGAGTTGGAGAGCGATGATTATGATCTGGTTTTAACGGATCTCATAATGCCGGACATTGACGGTATGGAGGTGCTTGAACATTTAATCGACAAATCGACAAAAACCATGTGCATCATTCTCACCGGGCACGGTTCTATTAAAAGCTCGGTTGAGGCCATCAAAAAAGGGGCTTTTGAT
>JAQBHK010000505.1:0-24553 GCA_032127815.1 Desulfobacterales bacterium | reverse complement strand
GCGACCAGGGTTCAGCGTTCCGGGTTAACTTCCGACTTCTGACCTCCGCCCTCTGACCCCTGAACGGCCCTATATCATTTTGCCAATTCTGTCTCGGTGTTTTCGAAAAGCCTCAAGTTTTTTATAGCATAAGCCGTTAGGGCTGCAGAGTTGTGCAGATCCAGCTTTTTAATTAGGTTGGCGCGGTGTTTCTCCACGGTTTTGACACTGATGTAAAGGACAACGGCAATCTCTTTGTTCTTATGGCCTTCAGCGATCAGATTCAAGACTTCGCGCTCGCGATTGGTGAGTGTATCCCATTTTGTAAGACGCTCCGGAGTTTTTCTGCTTTGCAGGTACCGTTCTACCACTTTGCCTGAAACAGCAGGGCACAAATACGTCTTGCCCTCTAAAATGCTCTTAATAGCGATGTCCAATTCCTTGTGGGTTGCATTTTTGGAAACATATCCGTTGGCACCGGCCTCAAGCGCCGCATGCACCATGTCTTCGGATTTGTGGGCGGTCAAGGCCAGCATTTTTACCTGGGGAGACCGCTTCTTAATCTCCGCGATAACCTCAAGGCCGCTCTTTTTGGGCAGTCTGAGGTCTATTAGTGCCAGGCTGGGAGTGTGTTTCAAGATGCAACGGACAGCAGCGAGACCATCTTCAGCCTCGCCGACAACATTATAGTCTGAATTCAAAGAGAGCAGATTCTTCAGACCCGCTCGGACCAATGTGTGGTCTTCAACCAACACTATAGTAATTCTGCGGTTCTGCATATTTCCTGCCGATTAAAATCCCTACCAAATTATTTTTCCCCTTACTTAAAATACATTATCCACCTTATTTACTAAAAGCAACAACTTGATGTAAATAAAATAACGTATGGATGGTTATAAAGCTCCGTGCAGCAAGGTAAAGATAATCTTCAATTACAAAATAATATCAACTCTTGCTCCGTGCAATTCGACAATAGTCAAAGTTATCCCGCTGCTTGAACGACAGTAGTTAATAAAGGGCTTGTTTCCAGTTTTGGCCATGCCCTCTCGCTCGTAATTGCATTCTTAATCGAAAAGGCATGTAAAGAACAATAAAGATTATGGTTTTCTTTTTTGAACTTAAGATGACGACAGCCTTCTCCTTATTTTTTTCGGGGGGGGAGGGGGGGGTAGTTAAGTGGCTGAAATAAAAACATTAATCGTAGATGATGATAAAAAGGCCCGCAAACATTGCGTAACCGTCCTAAAACAAAATTTCCCATCATTTAATGTTGCCGAGGCCCGGGATGCTGAGGAAGGCCAGGAAAAAATTTCCGATTTTAAACCGGATCTCATTTTTATGGATATCAGACTTCCCGGAAAAAGCGGTTTTGACCTGATAAGAAAGATAAAAGATGAAAAACTGAACATCGCTGTTATCATCCTCACAGGGTACGATATTCCTGAATATCGTCGGGAGGCCAAACAGCTGGACTGTAATGCTTTTGTCTACAAGGGTTCGGACAGTGCCGTTAAGATTGTAGAGGCCGTAAAAAAGTGTTTCCCCAATATTGAATGAATTGAGCGTTAAAGGAGGACGCCATGCTCCACATTATCTTTGGATTGCTATTTGTCGCCCTGGGGATCTGGGGTGTTTTTGACGAATATTATTATATTGCCGATATTATCAAGGGAGGCCTTCCCATATGCATGATTTTGCTGGGACTTGTGGCCACCTTGGCCGGATTTATCCCGCCTAGCGTAAAGGAGGAGTCAGAAGATGGATAAAGATTATGAAAACAACGATTTTCAAGATGATGGTAATGAAGAGGTTAAAAAGCGTCCGCGTCAAGCAAGGAAAAAGCAGAAGCCCAAGAATGCCGAGCCGGATCAAACGGGGCAATCATCGATTTTTTATCTGCATTCCTTTTTCCTTTTTGGCGGCCGGTTTTTAAATAAAATCCTGGATATGTACAACGGCCTGTTTGATGTAGGCCCCAAGGATAAAGCCAAGATTTACCGCAATATCAGTACACACTATGCCAATAAAGGCTTGCATGACCGATCCTTGGGATACCTGAAGGAATGGGCGCAGCTCGATCCCTCTAATCCCGATGCCCACTACCAGTTGGGAGTTGCTTTGACGGCTGCGGGAAACAAAAAGAGTGCCCTGGGTGCCTTTGACAAGGTTTTGAAATTGTCTCCCAAACACAAGGGCGCTATTTTCCGTAAAAGTTCATTGCAAATAAAAATGAAAGATTTCAAGAGTGCTGTTGAAGGACTTAAAGATCTGGTCAAGCAGGTCGAAGACAATCCCAAAGTATTCTATCTTTTAGGGATAGCCTATGAAGGTCTGGAAGATGTTGATAAAGCGATTGAAGCCCTGCAAAAGGCGATCGAACTGGATCCGGATGAAATTAAATATCACCAGCATCTGGGCTTTTTGAATGTGCGCAAAGATGACCACAAAACAGCGGCAAAGTCCTTTACCAAAGTAATGGAACTTGAACGCGATCAGGAAGAGGATGAAGAGTTTTAAGATGACAAATGACAAATGACTTTTTTAAACACAGATTGGCACTGACGGTCCTTTTGGCAATCCATATTTTTGTTTTTTCAAGCGATGATATTCAGGCCCGCAACAGCGTCTATTACGAACCGGAAATACAAAATATTATTAGAAACGATTGTGGTCGATGTCATTCAGGAGTTACTCGAAATCTGATGGATTATGACAGTTTAAAGACTTATGCTGACAGCGGTCTGCTGGCGGCAATGGTGCAAGGTCCCATGGCACGCTTTGCCGGTGGCGACGCCCAAACAATTTTGGGCTGGATCGACCAGGGTGCTGCGGAAAAGCCGACCGGGCAAAAAGTCCAATTTCTGACGAGTCCAGGCCGAGCCGGCCCAAAATCTGTGCGGACCGGGCCCGGCGTTCCAACCGGCAATATTGGCGGTGAATTGATCACCTATAACAATACCATTCAATATATTTTGAAACAGGATTGCCTGCGGTGTCATTCAGGGCGTTTTCGCAACCTGACCACCTATGAGAATGTAAAAAGATATGCCGACAACGGCCTTTTAGCGTCGCTGGTGCAACTGGGCGGTCCCATGCACCGGTTTGCCGGCCCTGACAGCCGTTTGATCATTACTTGGGTACACCAGGGCGCACCACAATAAAAAGGAGTAACCGTTCAGGGTTCAGAGGTTCAGGGTTCAGAGGTTCAGGGTTGAAAGGTTCAGGGTTGAGAGGTTCAGGGTTGAAAGGTTCAGGGTTCAGAGGTTCAGGGGTTCAGAGGTTCAGGGGTTAACCCAGAACGGTGAACGTTGAACCTTTGAACCTTTGAACGGTGAACGCAGAACCTTTGAACGGTGAACCTTTGAACGCCTACAAAAACAACAACAAGAGAGTGGGGTTTTAAATGAGATTGGCTCATATTATCGGGGGACAGATTATTTTCGGTTTAGGCCTTTTTCTGCTTTATCTTAACAGTGCCGTCGCGGTTGAGGTTTTCAAGGGGGCGATTCAGCCGCTCATCATCCTGATGGGTCTGGTGGCTTTTGCCGCTGCTATTTTCGGGAAAAAAGATTTTCGAAAAATCAATGCTGCCATCGCCGGGGTATTAACGGTGCTCGGCATTTTCGGCCTTTATGATGAGTATTATGCTGTCATCGATTTCGTTCACGGATTTATCCCCCTGCTTTTATTTGTAACCGGCATCGTTGCGGTTGTCTATGGCATCAAAAAACTGAAATGAGAATAGCCGTTCAAGGTTCAAAGGTTAACTTAGAACGTTGAACCTCTGAACGGGGAACCTATAACGCCTGTATTATGCGCTATCATAATCGTAATCGTAATCGTAATCTTAATCGCACTCAAACTGCCGATTACGAGTACGATTAAGATTAAGAGGAAGTAGTGCTTGGAATAAAAAATTATAGCACCATCAAATCCATAACCCCAGGCGTGAGGTAAACATGAGCAGCAAACAGATGTCCCGTAACATCCAGCGTGTTTTTGGCCGGCGTTACAATCTTGAACATCTTGAGATGGCTTCAGGGTCACAGTTTTTTATAGCTAAACTAAGGTCGGCATTTTATGTGATTCAACACAAGTGGGTGCGCTATTCTTCCACGTTTATTCTGCTTATCGCGGCAGCCGGTTCCATCTTTTGCTATAATCTGCTGGTTACCACCGAGCAGGATGTTCTGGCGGGCAAGGGCAAAGTAAATGCCCTTTTACAGCGGCGCAATGATATTTCCATAAATCTTTCAAAAGCGGTACTCGATTACGCCCAACATGAGCGCGGTGTGTTTACGGGCGTTGTGGCCCTGCGCTCTGTGCTGTCCAAAGACGCTGAAAAAGACCCGAAAATTGAAGAGTTGTTTAACCGGCTCAAACAGCAAGAGGCCCAGGCGGGAGTAGCCCAGACTGCTAAGACACCGCCCGCATCAGACGCCTTATCTTCCCCCCTGGCACGCTTGCTTGCCGTGGCCGAGCAGTACCCGGATTTAAAGCTGTCCAACACATTTATCAATTTAATGACGGCCATAATAGATATAGAAAAGGATTTGGCCCAGGAAAGAATCAAGTATAATGATGCCGTCAATATATATACGACCAACATGGCCAAGTTTCCCATCAATATCTATGCGGTCCTTTTTGGGTTTAAAGACAAACCTTATTTTGAAGCTACGGATGAGGCCCAAAAACTGAAACCGATTTCGTACTGAGGGTGTTTTGAGCGTCAAAGCCAGCACATTTAATTTGCCGTTATTCGGCCAGGGATCCGTCAAAAATCGCGTCATTTTCGTCGGCAGCCTGATTATTTTAGGAACGATCTATGCCTTTCATTCCGACTACAACCTGGCAACCGGCAGCGGAAACCTGAGTATGGTTCTATTTTTAGCGGCCAATGTCTATTTCCCGGCCAAAAGAATTAGATTGCGTTATAGTTTCAAGGATGTGCAGCCGTATTTCAATAAGCTGCTTGTTTATCATATTTGGCTCAATACCGCCGCCTTCGTGGTGGCCTGTCTCCACTGTTACGTCTCCCTGTGGACCAACAGGTGGTTGATGCTGGCCCTTTTTCTGATGGGCTGGCTGACCTTCGGCGGATTTTTAATGTGGATCAAATATCAACCCGGCAAGGTCAAAAAAGGGATCTATATTCTGCACACCCAGCAGTTCCTTTTTTTTGTGATGATTTTTGCAATGCTCAAAGGCCATTATGTGATCTGACGGCGTTAGGAAGGGTTCAGGGGTTCAGGGGTTCAGGGGTTCAGGGGTCGGAGGTCGGAGGTCAGAGGTCAGAGGTCGGAGTTCGGGTTCAGAAGTTAACCCGGAACGCAGAACGCAGAACCCTGAACGCATAAACGAGGTTTCGCAATGTTGACTTTCAAAATAATCGGACTGGGTCTGATCGCAACCATTGCCGTCTTTGCGGCGTTGTTACTAAAAGGTGTTTCTGCACTTGAAAGAGAAATTGCAGCCGAAAAAAGCCGGACAAGTGAAACGTGAAATATAAAGCTTGTGCAAAATGTGCCGGAAGTGTCGGGACCGTCAACGTGATCGGCAACATCCTGATGATTTTCATCAAAGGCTATATGGGCGTAGTCGGTCGCAGCAAGGGATTGATTGCCGATGCCATTCATTCTTCGGCCGATCTTCTGTCCACCATTATTATGATTATGGGCATGAAGATTAGCGACCGGGAGGCCGATGATAGTTACCCTCATGGCTACGGCAAGGCCGAGTATATTGTGGCAATTGTCATTTATCTGTTTTTGTTCGTAATAGGACTGTATATTATATTTGGCGGTCTGAAATCAATTATCAAGGGGTATTATGTTCCACCCTGCCTGACAGCCGTCTGGGGCGCTATTTTTTCCATTGCCATTAATGAACTGATGTTTCGACAAAGTGTCTGCGCCGGAAAGCAGATCAACAGCCCTTCAATGGTAGCCAAGGCCTGGGAAAGCCGCTCGGATGTCTATTCATCCATTGCGGTTTTAATCGGAATCCTGGGTTCCAAGATGGGATTTTATTTCATGGATCCCCTGGCGGCCGTGATCGTGGGTGTCATCATATTGAAGATATGCTGCGAAATGGTGAAAGACTCGGTGTTGAATCTGATGGATAAAGCGCTGGGAGATGAGGTCGTCGATGATGTTAGGAAGGCGTTGTCCACAATAGAAAAAATTCGCGGCATCAAAAATATAATTGCCCGGGAGTTGGGCCGCCACATGGAATTTGAACTGGAGCTGTTTGTATCAAAAGACACCTCGGTAGCCGATGGGGAGACCATTAAACAACAGGTGAAGCAGAAAATTGTCAAAATGCTGAAGCGACCATCGGTTGTGAGAGTTCGTTTATTGGCACATTAGAGGATAATTCATGAGCAGAAGCATAGAATATGATTTTTGCATGAGTCAGTTTAAGCCGGCCATAGCCGTCCTGGCGCTTCTTTTGATAATCACTTTAGGATGGACCGGGTGGCACTGTTTGAATCGCCCTCACCAGATGATGCATTTCCAGCTTGTAGCCGCCACCACGGCGCCTGCCAAGACCATTAATGTAAAGGACAAAATGCTCCATCCTTACTGGGGCAACTGCAACAAATGCCACGTCACCACAGGCGCCGGCAAACCCGTATCCCAAGTAATGGCCGCTGCGCCCATATCGATAAAACAGACAATGCCGCACGAGTACTGGGGTAATTGTCTTTTGTGTCACAAAGTGACCAATGGATTTAAAGCCCCGCAGACACCTCTGGCCAGAGCGCCGGCCAAGGCAGCGGCACTGAATCAAATTACGGCTCAAACCCTTGGTTTAAAACTACAATCCGTTACAGCTGCGGTCATGCAGAAGTTCGGGCTGGCCAACGAAGACGGCGTGCTTGTTCTGGAAGTGGCCCCCAATTCTATTGCGTATAAATCCGGATTAAGACCGGGTGATGAGATTCTGCGCGCAGGCAACGTGCGGCTGGATACCGTCAATGATTTTGAACGGGTGGTCAATAGCGCTAAGCCCGGCAGTGCGGTCAAAATGAGCCTTTATCGGGGACCGCGAACAAGGAACGTCTATTTGCAGCTTCCCAAGAATTTGGTTCTCGCCGCCGCCCAAACCCCCATGACTCAGAACCGGGTGGAAACCCTGGCCGAGCAGCTTGGTGTTCCCAAAACCCAGCAGGCGGTGCAACAGGCGCTGCAACAACAGAATCAGGGTCGGGCCGCCGCCGTTCTGAACTATGGCAAAGTGGCCGTGGCCTCCACGGGACCGGGCCTTGGCTATCCGGTTTCCCGGCAGTTCGGGCTCAGCCCTTATTTTATTGTTTATGACCCTGCTCAAAACAACTACCGCGTTGCGGCCAATCCCAATGCCAATGATCTGGGCGGCCAAGGCATCCAGACCGGGCAATATATGGTCGATTTAGGGGTGAGCAATGTGGTGGCCGGCAGTTTTGAACCGGATGCCGTGCGTACTTTATATACCATGCGGGTAAACGCCTATGCCGGCGTGACCGGTTCTGTTCAGAATGCGTTAAACGCGTATGTTTATCATCAGCTTGCACCCATGAATACCAACCCGATTCCGCAGACGGCCGTCGCCGGAGTATATCCGTATCAACCCTATGCCGGCGGCAGTCCGAATGTATACGGCGGCAGTCCGAATGTATACGGCGGCGGTCCGGGAGTGGTGGTGTATTAGGTGCGGAGTTAATATCTATCTATCGTAATCGTACTCGTAATCGTACTCTAAAAAGGTCGGGATTAAGATTAAGATTAAGATTAAGATTAGGATTACGATTAAGAGTTGGGATCAGCAGTAAAGGGAAACAAAGGACATCAATAAATGTTTAAAAATAAATTAATATGGGCGGGGCCGATTTCAGTGCTGGCCTTCGTGGTTCTTTTGACGGTGATGTACGACTGGGTCGGCAAAATAGAATCGGTCGGTGGTGAAACACCTGAGAGGCCGGAAGCGAGTCTGGTTCAACAGGTTCAGATTCCAGCCCTGCCGGCCGGTCAGCCGGGCCCGAGCGGTCAATTGGCCCACCACGGTCAATTTCCGGTCGGCATCGGGAATAACCGGATTCAGTTGATCAACACGCCGACTTTCCCGAGCGGTATCGGCTCTGCTCCCAACAACCAGATCCAGTTGATTAACACGCCGGCTTACCCCAGCGGTATCGGCTCCGGTCCAAATGGCCAGATCCAGTTGATTAACACGCCGGCTTATCCGAGCGGTATCGGCTCCGGTCCAAACAGCCAGATCCAGTTGATTAACACGCCCGCTTACCCCAGCGGTATTGGTTCTGCTCCCAACAACCAGATCCGGCTCATTCGCCAAAACCAGCCGGCCCGGCCTTATTTAGGTGTAAATGTCGGTGAAGTTCCGGGAGCTGTGGCCGCCGAGCAGAATCTAAAACCCGGTACGGGAGTTTATCTAAAAAGCATGGTCTCCGGTTCGCCGGCGGAAAAGGCCGGGCTAAAAACCGGCGACGTGATCTTAAAATGTGATCACCAAACGTTAACCTCCCATGAACAGATCGGGCGGATTCTAAGAACCAAAAAGGCCGGTGATGTTATCAAACTGGTGGTCAAAAGAAATAAAATCAAAAAATCGTTTCATGTTAAGCTGGAAAATACCCCCAATGGTCTTGTCAAAGCCGCCGCCGTGCATAAACCGACATGGATGGGGGCCAGTATTCAGGACATTGATGCCGTCATGAAACTTCAATTTAAACTCCCCGACAAGAGAGGCGTTATCGTCAGCCATGTGGATCCCGGCTCACCGGCCCAAAACGCGGGAATTACCACCGGTGATGTTATCCGCCGCTTTGACGGTAAGCGCATCATAGATGTCGGTCAATTGCAAAAAGCAATCTTAAAACAACAGCCCGGCCAACAGGTCCAGCTGATAATGCTCAGGCAGAGCAAAAATATTACCCTGCCGATAATTATGGGGCAAAAATCAGCGGCCGCCGAAAAAATCCCCTTTCTGGGGCCGGCCGACATGGCCATTGAGGGGTCCTGGATCGGTATGGATGTCGGTGAACTTTCGGCAAATGATGCATCTGCACTGGGGCTGCCGGCCGGGACCAGGGGAATCTTGGTGATGGATGTGGAAAGCCCGCCGGCCACAATGGTCGGATTTCAGACCGGGGATGTGATTGCGGCCGTAAACGGCACGGCCACACCTGACATGAAACATTTTGTGGCGGCCACCAAGCAACAGACCGGTGCGGTGGTAGATGTTATTCGAGGCCAAAAACACCTTTTTATCAGTGTGCCGCCCCCGGGTTTCACCCAACAGGGTACCAAAATAAACACGGGCGCCAATAATAAATTCAGGCAGGTAGCCTTAACCGGCAGAGTAAACGGGCGATTGGCCATTCTTGCCGCAGGACCTGATTTGAATGCTCCCGTTAGCGGTAATACAAACCAGGTTCCGTATGTGATCCTGGTCGATTTAAACCAGAATGCCTATGCTGCCCTTAACTTCGCAGACAGAACAAACCTGGCCGGTATTTTGCAGCAACATAGTATCGCGGCCCTGATTTGCAGCGACATTGCCGGACAGTCGGCCCAGGATCTTTCTGCCAGGGGGATTACGATTTACAGCGGAGTGGTGGGAACGGCCAATGATGCTCTTTCATTATATGAAGCCGGCAGTCTGGTTGCTATGCAGTAACTTTTTAAAAAGTTCGGGTAGAGCAGCATCTACCCCCTCACTCAAACCCTCTCCCCTCGGGGAGAGGACCGGGTGAGAGAGAAAAAGGTCCAAGTTATTGAGAACCTGGTTTATGAAAGGGTTTTAGCTCTGGGATGAAACGCGCGATTTTAACAATATTATGGATTTTGGCCGGTGCTAAATTGACCTTTGGCGCTGTTGCGCAGCCGGAACTGCAACAGCTTCAGGAAAGCATCAACCAAGCCATATCCCACGTGAGGCCCTCGGTTATCAGTGTTAAAGCGCAGAAAAAAAGGCAGCTTGAGGGAGGTAATCCCGGAAATGCCATCTGGTATGAGAGTGTCGGTTCCGGGTTTGTGGTTGATGATCAGGGGTATGTGCTGACGAATCTGCATGTTGTTGACGGTGCCCAAAATATCAATGTCTCCCTGTGGCGCTCACAACAGAACGAATTTTCAGCCCACGTTGTGGATGCGGATAAGTCCCTTGATCTGGCACTTTTGAAAATTGAGAGCAACGAACGCTTCGAGGCGGCACCCATGGGCAATTCCGACGGTTTGGAAACCGGCGATTGGGTCATATGCGTGGGGAGTCCTTTTGGGTTTAAACACAGCGTTTCCTTTGGCATTGTCAGTGATTTACATCGCAAAATGGTTATTGACGGTACAACCTATCAAGATATGATTCAGACCGACGCGGTCATCAATCAGGGCAACAGCGGCGGCCCGCTGATTGATATTAACGGCCACGTGGTCGGTGTGGGCACGGCCATTTACGCCCCCCAAGGCACTTATGTGGGCTTGGGCTTTGGGATTCCCATCAACCGGGTCAAGCATTTCGTTTCGCGGGTGACGGGTGCCCTTCCCGCGGCCTTTACCCGGGCGGCTTTACCCCAAACGGCCAAAGAGCCCATCAATATGAACAAAAAGATGCCCAATGACGCTGTTCACAAGGAGTTTTCAAATTGCCTGGAATGCCACACCATCACCCAAAAGAGTGTGGTCAGCCTTCAGGCAGCCATGACCCATCCGCCCATCGCAGCCTGTGATCAGTGTCACATCCTGGTGAAAGACAAACCGGTCAAAGGACCGGTTGCCGTGGCCGCCGTAACCCCGATGATTGAAAAACCGATGCAAGATCGGACTTACTTTGAACTTTTTAAAACGGTTATTTTTAAATTGGCGCTCCTTACACTGGTGGCCTCTGTGTTATTTTCGATGATGGGTGTCGGGGGCGGATTCATCTATGTGCCGATTTTGTTAATGAGCGGGGTAGATTTTCATACCGCCGCTACCACCAGCCTGATCATGTTGACGTGTGCCCAGTTGTCGGCCCTGGTCAATTTTTTTAAATCCGGACTGGTCGATTTAAAACTGGTAGGCATTTTGGAGTTCCCTACTATGATCGGCGCATTTATGGGCGGCCTGCTGGCCCATCATTTTAATGTAAATCTTTTGTCGATAATGTTCGCCTGTGTGCTGTTTCTGGCCAGCTATTTCATGATGCAGGATGAGGTCCAGTTGGGGACGCATGCCGGCGGCATTGTGGTGACGCCATGGGAATGGCACCATGAATTTCAAGGGTATGAGATGCGCCTTGATCTGATGTTGGCGACACCGTTAACGTTTGTGGTGGGTTATATGGGCGGCATGCTGGGCATTGCCTGCGGATGGCTCAAGGTACCGATGATGGTGGTACTTTTTAATGTTCCCATGAAAATTGCCGTGGCCACATCTACTTTGATGGTGCCGATTACCGGGTTTGCCGGTTTTTTAGGACACAGTGTGGCCGGGCACTTTGATTGGCGTTTGGCCCTGCCGCTCTCTGTTATTACTATGATCGGGGCCCAGATCGGCTCCAGATTATCTATCGGCACCGAAAGCAACCTTTTGCGGTTCCTTTTTGCCCTGGTATTAAGTGTGGTTGGCCTGGCGATGCTCGTAAGCATGGTTTAGTTGAGATGAAAAAGAATAGTAATTTTAAAGTCAAAAATTTTTTATGGCCCGGGATAATTTTGATATTTCTGGTCTTGGGAGCGCTATGGACCAATGCCGGATTTGTTCAGGATTCGCCGCAACTCAGTTCCCCCCCGGCCTTAAATCCGTTGCTCCAAAAGCCGGAACCCGTGGCGCTGCAGGGCGATGCGGCATCACCCCGCACGGCGCTTTTGGTTCAAGAAGGGATCAGTCAAGTCGTCGCCATGGTCAGACCGGCCGTGGTAGCTGTAACCCGGCTGAAAAATCAGGCCGCACCGGCGGCAACCGCAGGCTTAAACTATATTGATCCCTACCAGACCGGATCGGGTTTAATGGGATCGGGTGTCCTTATCGATCAACGCGGGTATGTGATCACTACGTTTCAGACCGTAGGTAAAGACACTCTCGTCAAGGTAATTTTATTTTCAGGAGAGAAGCGGGAATACCAGGCTCAGGTGATCAGTGTTGATACCCAAACAGATTTGGCGCTTTTAAAGATACAGGCCCATGATGTATTTCCCACAGTAGTGTTCGGTAATTCCGATCTGCTGGAGACGGGGGATATTGTTTTTGCCATGGGAAGCCCCTTTGGATTTGCACGTACCGTGACCATGGGAATTGTCAGCAGTACCAGTCGTCGTTTGAACCTGGATGGAATTCAATACCCGAATATGATTCAAACCGATGCAACCGTTAATGCAGGCAACGACGGCGGCCCGTTGGTAAATATTAAAGGTGAAGTTATCGGTATTAATATGGCCTCTTTTATGCCCGACAACCAGTTTGCAGGCATTGGATTTGCCATACCCATAAACAACATTCTGGCCTTTCTTAATACGGTTAACGGGTAATAGGAGGTGAACAGTACACAGCAATAATATGCGCTTTAGGATTTAGTAATGTTTTTAAATCATAATCGTAATCATAATCGTACTCGTAATCGTAATCTATCAGGCTTTTAGTATGACTAAAATCTTTGACCATGAAAAACTTCGGGTTTACCAAGCATCCATTGAGTTTCTCGTATGGCTTCAGAAGATTTTTGAACAGATTCCAAAGAGACATGCGGTTTATAACCAACTTGATCGAGCTTCAACTTCTATACCATTGAATATTGCTGAAGGTAATGGAAAATTTACACCGCAGGATCGATGCAAATATTTTGATATTGCACGTGGTTCTACCCTTGAATGCGCTGCAGCTTTGGATGTCCTTGTAGCTAAAGCAATATTGAAGGAACAAGCAATACGACAGGGCAAAGAAATCCTGCTAAAAGTAGTCTCTATGCTTGTAGGGCTAATTAAAAGTAATTCGGTGGATCGGGTTTGTGAAACACTGGCACATTATGGAAATGAGTAAGATTAAGATTACGAGTAAGATTACGATTACGAGTACGATTAATAGGTATAGATAAAAATGGAATATAACGTCAAATATATCATCCTGGTGATACTCATCGTCTTGCTTATATACGGTGTGGTAACCGGCGAATTTGTTGAGACGTGGCGCAATGGCGCCACGCTCTGAACGGCGTGTATCGGGTTAGGATAATCCGAAAACCGTTCAGGGTTCAGAGGTTCAGGGTTCAAAGGTTAACCCGGAACCCGGAACGTTGAACCTAGAACCTTTGAACGGGAAACCTTATAACCTGTGAACGCCGACGGCAGATGCAGGAGGAATGATGATTAAAGAATACATGGGCATGGATCTTAAAAGAAGCGGATTTATTGTAGGATCTGTGTTGGGAAACGCAGTCATTGTGACAGTCGCCTTTTGGCTCATTTTTGGTTTTGACGTCTGGAAACAGGATGTCCGGACCGCTTCGCAACTTATGGCGGCGGCAGCGGTTGCACCGGTTGCCCTGATGCCGGCAGCTCCAAATGCCGCCGGACAATTTGTCTGTCCGCAAGACGGTGCTGTGGGGCTTCCGCATTACGATGCCGCCGGTGCACCGCACTGTCCGGTCTGTAGACAGGTCATGAATTTTTGCGGCGTTTCGTCCAACAATCTGACACTTGCCGCCGGAGTCGGCTGACCGCCCGCTGGCGGCCTGGGAGGCGGCCTGGGTGGTTTTAATCAAGTAGCAGCTGCGGGTTGACCGCCCGCTGGCGGCCTGGGAGGCGGCCAGGGTGGATTCCGCTAATGTATTAGTCAGTGGTCACTGGTCGTTTGTCATTGGTTATTTAGCAGAGGCCGGATGAAGGATGACGGATTTTGGGAGGCACTATACTAATGTTTCTACACAACCATAATCGTAATCTTACTCGTACTCGTAATCGTAATCTATCGGGTTCTGGTAATGCCCAAAATGTTTGACCATGAAAAACTGCGTGTATACCAAGCATCCATGGAGTTTCTTGGATCGGGTTTGTGAAATACCGGCCCAGTATGGGTACGATTAAGAGTAAGATTACGATTAAGATTATGAGTGGGAGTAGATAGAAAAAGGAATTGCCAATTTTCCGAGGGCATTAACAAGGCATTAAATAAACCAATGAATCTTTCAAAGTTCAGACAATTAACCCAGTTAACCAGCACTGTTTTATCCAACAGTTACGTTGGTACGGTGTACACCAAGGCCGTCAACGCCAACCCGTTAAAGGGGATCTGTGTTCCTTTTTTAAACTGTTACGCCTGCCCCACGGCGCTGTTTTCATGCCCCATCGGCACCATCCAACATTTTGCAGCTACCCGGGCGATCCCATTTTATGTGTTGAGTTATATTTTTCTGATCGGAATATTCACCGGTCGCATGGCCTGCGGATGGTTATGTCCCTTCGGTTTTTTTCAGGACCTGATGCACAAGCTGCCGTCACCAAAATATAAAGTGCCCGATGTGTTGAAGTATTTGAAATATTTTGTTTTGCTATTTCTTGTGATTGTCATTCCCTATTATAGCGGTGAGTGCTGGTTTTCCAAACTTTGTCCGGCCGGTACGCTTACCGCCGGCATCCCCTGGGCGATCTGGAATCCGATCAATCCCGCCAGCGGGCAGCAGGTTTTGCCTGACGGACCCGGTTTGATGTTTTACGTCGCTTTGCTAATTTTAATCGGTTTTTTAATATGGTTTGTATTCAGCCGCCGGCCGTTTTGCAAGACGGCTTGCCCCATGGGGGCGATGCTCTCTTTTTTTAACCGCTACAGCGTGATAAAACTTGAGGTGGCCAAAAATTGTGATGTCTGCAACCTGTGTCAGGACATCTGCCCCATGGGTCTAAATGTTGCTTTAGAGGTCGACTCCGGTGAATGTATTCGCTGCCTGGAGTGCACCTGCTGCGGGCATGTAAAGCTGACCAGCGCCTTTTCAAAGTCAAGGGAGGCCATCGCTTCATGAGCCCCAAAGACCGCAACTCTTCAAGTGAATGGACTACATGGCTCTGGATTGCTATCGTCTTTTTGGGTGTGCTGGGGGCCCTGATGGGGACCTACATCCATGAGAAAGCAAAGCCCGACAGCCCCCATGCACTGGTGGCGGCGGCCTTCAACCAGATGATTATGGCCCAGGAGTGGCGGCCGGGCATGGGACCCAAACCCTTAGTTTACCATCCGGCGGCATTTTCTTTTGGCGTCAGGGAATGGCAGCCGGGTATGGGATCACAACCTTTGATGTATCATCCGGCCGTAGCAAACAGTCCCGTATGGAAACCGCTGCCGTCCAGAAGACGGTTTGTAGGAAGATAAGATAACGTAAGATGGATTCAAGACTGGCAATTGCGCCGAAGCAACCTTTCGTACTCGTAATCGTAATCCTCTTCGAGTAAGATTACGATTACGAGTAAGATTACGATTATGATGACGATGTATGATTTTGAGAAATCGGTTGGATTTTATTGGCAATCTTGAATTAATCCCGAGAACGTGGAGATATATACATGCTGAAATTCACTTTAACTGTTATTCTAACCACCGTGGTGGTTCTGTTTGCCGTGCAGAACTTTGAACATGTACCGGTGTATATCTTTTGGGGAAAGGCCCTTAATATTCGCCTGGTATTCGTGGTTGCCATTGCCGGGGTAGGCGGATACCTTGTCCGGCTTTTTATCGGAATCAGCAGGGAAGAGAGACTGAAACGGCAGGTACAGACTTTGCTGAAGCGGCACCGCAGCGTGAAAAAAAGAACCGAAGAATTTGATGAGGAACTTTAAAGCCAAAAACCATGCTTGAAAAAAAATGTGAAATATGCAGGCAGCGCGTTGCCTGGGTCGGAATTTGGGCCAATTTGATCATGGTTATCATGAAAATCATCGTGGGGATTACCAGCGGCAGCAAGGCCTGCATTGCCGACGGATTGCATTCGGCGTCCAATATAATTACGGCATTTGCCATCATGGTAAGCCAGAGAATCAGCGCTAAGGAGCACAATGATCAATTTCCCCACGGGTATGGCAAGATTGAATTTTTAGCCTCCGGTTTTATCACCCTGTTTATTATTGCCGGTGCCGTAATCTTAATTGCGGTATCTATCAGGCACATGGTAAATGAGCGGAGCGTGGTGCCTCATATCAGCGCTTTACTCATGGCGTTGGTATCGATCGGGGTCAATGAACTGCTGTTTCGGTATATGCGTTGTGTCGGGACCCGGTTTAAAAGTCAAACCATAATTGCCAACGCCTGGGCCAATCGGGCCGATTGCTTTTCTTCCATGGCCGTAATCATCGGGGTTGCCGGTGCCAAAATGGGGCTGGCACATCTTGATCCCATTGCGGCCCTCTTTGTGGTGGCGATTATTATCAAGGTAAGCTACAAAATAATGGTCGATTCCGTTAAAGCGCTGATGGACGGATCGGTCAACGATCTTTACGGCGAAGAGATACTTATAATCGTTTCCGGTGTCGAAGATGTTCGGGGGGTATCCAAGCTGCAAACCAGACAAATCGGCCAAAAGATATGGGCCGAAGTCGATATCCTTGTGGATGCCAAGAGTTCCATGCACGAAGCCCAGATGATTGCCGACAAGGTTAAAAACCGTTTGCTTGAAAAGGTGCGGGATTTAGAACGGGTGCTGGTCGATTTTACTCCCCTGGAGAAAAAAGAATGCTGATCCCAAAGGTACATATGCGGCCGGCCCTGGCCTTAACATCAGCGCAGATAAAGATGGAAAATGTCAAGGTCGTTCTCTTTGTGGCCTTGATTGTTGGTCTGATCCTGTGGGCGTTTTGGGGCCAACAGGTGCAGCAAAACGTTTATGACCAAAACATGCTGACAAGCCTGGAAACAGACTATTTCGGCGCGGAGATCGTTTTATCGCAATTTGGCAACGGTTCTTCTGATATTATTGTCGGCAGGATTTATCCCAATTCTCCGGCAGACCGGGCCGGGCTTAAAGTCGGCGATCAGATCATAGGCATTGACGGCCGCATTATCTCAAACCTCGATACGGCCGTTAACATTATCAATTCACACCAAAAAGGTTCGGTCTTGAAAGTGACGGTCCAGCGGCAGGGGTGGCACAAAGATATTTATGTTCACATAAGTCCGCCGCCGCCCCGAAACCATTTATTGAAGGTCAAAAATTTATCGTTCTCTCAAAAGGTGCTGGTAAGCATTGTTTTTCTGAAACTGGCAATTTTAATGTTTTTTTTGGTCTATAACAACATTTTAAATCGTACAGCTATTGTACTGTTTTTTGCGGCTTCTACCGTAATATTGGGGACCTTTTTCAGGATCTACAGTCCTATGGATGCGTTTTTCTCCATTAAATTCAATACAATATCCCTTTTGCTGGGCATGGGGCTCGTATCGGTTATCTTGGATCAAACCGGTTTTTTTGACAGCGTGGCGTATAAAATTTATCGCTTTGCCGGTCACAGCCGGCTAAAAATTTTCACCTTGTTCTGTTTAATGACCTACATATTTTCCCTGCTGGTCAACAATTTAACCACCATTATCGTCATGGTGCCCATGACGTTGAGCTTGGCGGCAATCGTCGGTTTTGATCCCCGCCCGCTGATTATCGGAGAAATCATTGCTTCCAATCTTGGCGGTGCTTCTACCATGGTGGGCGATTTCCCCAATATGTTAATATCTTCCGAGGCTTTGATCGGCTTCAATCAGTTTATTATCTTTATGATGCCGATTTGTATGATTTTATTCAGCATCTTACTTTTTTATCTCAATTTCAAATTTGACGATTTTGATCAGGGACTTATAACAACAAAGAAACCGGTGAAAATCACCAAACCCAAGATTGCGCCCAAGGATCGGCGGGCGGCTAGAAGAGCCGTCTTTATTCTGTGCCATATGGTATTTCTTTTTACGATTTCCCAAAAAATTTCTTTAAACCCTTCTGCGATTGCTTTGTTTGGCGGGTTGTCTCTGTTTTTGTTTTCAGGGTTAAATAAAGGCAGAATCATAAGCCGGATCGGGTTTAATGACCTTTTATTTTTTGTTGGGCTCTTTATTGTGGTCGGCAGCCTGGAAGCCTCGGGCATCTTGGAGTATGTTTCCATGGGAATAAAGGCTTTATCCTTTGGCAAACCCTGGCTTTTGTGCCTGACATTGATGTGGTCGGCTGCTTTTTTAACGGCTTTTTTAAGTGCCGGTCCAACCACCGCGCTCTTTTTCCCCATTGTATTGGGACTCGGGATTCTGCCGCCCCACCATATGATATGGTGGTCACTCTCTTTGGGGGTGCTGGCCGGTTCTTCGGCGACCATCGTGGGCGCCACGGCCGGGCCGGTCGCCACCACGCTGGTGGAACAATTCAGTTCCAAATACAGCTTGCAGCTTACCGGCGGCAATACCATCCCTACCGGGCAGTTCGCTCGCATAGGGATTCCGATTATGTTTATATTTTTAGTTGTTTCGAGTATTTATATTATAGGTTTGAGCCTTGTTTTTTATAGTTAGCGAAGTAACCGTTCAGAGGTTTAAGGTTCAGAGGTCGGAGGTTAGAAGTCGGAGGTCAGAGGTCAGAAGTTAACGCAGAACGCTGAACCCTGGTCGCCTACGGCGCCGCCGGAGGTTTATCCGCCTCAGGCGGGCGGGTAAACCTTTGAACGGGGAACCTATAACGTATGAACGCCCACTTAGTGCTCATTCATAAATGCTTTTAAGCACTAAGTCGCTTTCAATACATTGGAGCATAGACAATGAAGGCTAAAACACAGAAAAAAAACCCGTGCGAAACTTGTGAGATCAGGGGGTATAGCCCTGATCTGTGCAAGGTGCATTACAAAAAGGCGGCCTCAGACAATATACCCGAGGATTGCCCCCATAATATTTCTGTTGAAGTGGGGAAGTCGGCGATGGTCGGTGCCGGTGTCGGGATTGCGGCCACAGTTTTCGGGTTGGCAGCCGTACCTGCATCTGTTTTAAAAGCACTCTTTGGCCATGTCATGGCGGTCAAGGTGAGCGCCGGTGCCGGTGGAGGTGTAACCGGGGCAGGGGTCAACGCCTTTCGCAAAGCCAAAGAAGAGACAGAGAAGCAAAAACAAAAAAAGAAGAAAAAGTTGCGTTTACCTATAATCGCATAAAGAGCAATAGGAGGCTGTGGATGACGAATCAAATCAACGATCAATTGAAAGACTATGAAGAGGCCAAAAAAGCCGTCTATTTAAAGAATTCACGCAAAACAAGAAAGTTGAATTCAGATGACTTTGATGGTGATTTGCCTGATTATGGCACCGGCTGGACAGGGGTATCAGATGTTATACAGGTCGGCAGCAAGGTGGTCATTGGCGGCGGGCTGGGCTTGCTTGCAGGTGTGGCGACGATTGCAGTGGCAGCCAGTGCGGCCGAGGTAGTTATTGCCGGCGCAATCACCAAGGTTGCCGGTGTGGTCGGCGGTGCCGTGGGGCTTTCTCTGGGGCTGAACAATGCCAGAAAGAAAAAGAAAAAAAGCCTCGCCTACCAGGATTGATGTCATGACAAAAACTACGAAAAAACCGGTGGAATGCCGCCACTGCCATTCGGATATGGAGCTTTTGACCGTCAAAAAATATACGGGGAAATGGCCCTACGCTCTGGTGGTGACCGGTGTGTTTTGTTCCCTCTTTATTATCGGGGCTCTGGTGGGAATACCGATGCTGCTGTTCGGAATCTACATGCTGACCGCCGAACAGGCCATAAGTTATTGTCCCAACTGCGGGCACTATTTCAAAGTGTGGATGCTGGAAAAGGCCTCAACTTAATTCCACGGCGCCGGTGATGCAAAATTCGGTGCAGGTGCCGCAACCAACACAAATTTCAGGGTCAATCCGGCAGTGAATGACGGAAAAAAGACCTTTTTTGATGACGGTGATGGCATCATGGGGACAGTTCATAAAACAGGTGCGGCAGCCGGCACAAATGTCTGGATCGATCCGGGCTTTAACCGCTTTTTGCTTTTTCCCCTTTTGGGGAGAACGGTTACCCCCTGGATCGATCACGGCTCCGCGGGGGCAGGTATCAAAACATGTGCCGCATTCCGAACACAGGCAGGGATCGATGTCGAAGCGTTCTTTTATTTCGCCGTCAATGGCATTTTCCGGGCACTTTTTGGCGCAGGCGCCGCACCCGGCGCAGTCGTCGCTTATTTTATACGTCATATGAGATTTGAATGGCTCTTAAAAAATCAAAAAAGCAATTTTTTAAGAGAGTGTTTTGTATTTTAGTATTTGGTGTTTGGTGCACTCAAAAGATAGCATATAGGTATATATATTAAACAAAACACAAAATACTAAACACCAAACACCTGTTGAATTCGCCTTTTACGAATTCAACAATATTGACGATTAACTGAGTTTCCAATCTATTTTTAAAGAGACTACTGTAAGGGTAGAAACATGTCAAGCCGGTCGCAGGATGTCAAAAAAATTCTCATCGCGGGGTTGCCCAATACCGGCAAGAGCCTGATATTCAACAATCTTACCGGTCAGTACAATATTGTGGCCAACTCGCCGCTGACGACTCTGACGTTTAAAAGGGGAGCTTTGCAGGTCGGCACCGAATCCTTTGAGGTGATCGACTCCCCCGGTCTTAACTCATTGTACATCCACTCGGAGGAACAAATCCAGGTGCGCGATTTGATTTTTTCCGACAGTCCGGATGTCATCATTCAGTGTATCGATGCCGGACGGCTGAAACAATCTTTGATGTTGACCGCCGACCTCCTTGAGTTGGAGATACCAATGGTCATTGCCTTAAACGCCATAGACGCGACCGCCCGCAGGGGGATATGGCATGATTCTGACGGACTATCTCGACTTTTGGGCCTGCCGGTTGTCGAGACCATAGCAGTTCAGGGTCGCGGTACGGGAGAACTTAAAAATGCGGCCCAAAAAGCAACGACAGGCAAAAACAGAATCCGTTATGAGAATGCAGTAGAAGACGGTATATCGTCAATTGAATCCGAATTGCCGGCCGGCGAACCCTATAAACGCATTAAATCGCTCCTGATGCTGATGGGTGATCCATTGATGTTCCGGTATCTGGAGAAAGCATACGGTGCGTCAACCGTTGCCCGCTTAACACAGGCAACCGAGAATTTGAAAAGACGATTTAAAGGGCCTATCAACCAGATCATTTATCATAGCCGGGGTCAATGGATAGATAATATTGTCAAGGCGACTACCAGAAATCAGAAAATTACGCCCAAAGATTTTTCACAAACTTTTGCCCGCTTAAGCCGTCACCCTGTTTACGGCATTCCCATTCTGCTGGCGATGATATATTTAATGTTTTTTATGGTGGTCAATGTCGCCAACGTTATCTCAGAATGGCTGAATGACGTTTTGTGGATGCCTGTTCAGAGCATGATAAGCGGTATTTTCCCGGCAGGATTTTGGCACGATTTATTGATCGGTGATTATGGTGTGCTCTCCCTGGGTCTGGCCAATGCCCTTTTAACGGTTTTGCCCATTCTGGGCGTCTTTTTTATCCTCTTCAATACCCTTGAAGACATCGGATATATTCCGAATCTTTCGGTCTTAACCAAGCGGATTCTGGCAAAGTTCGGGTTGAGCGGAGGAGCCGTCATGCCGCTGGTGTTAGGCTTTGGCTGTAAAACCATGGCCACTTTGACGACCAGAGGCCTGCGTTCTAAAAGGGAAAGATTTATCGCCGTGTATTTAATTGCATTTACAATTCCCTGCGCAGCCCAGATGGGTCTCAATATGAGCATCCTTGGGCGGATGGGAACGAGTGCATTTTTCATCACTTTTTCCGTGCTGACTTTTTTAGGAACAACTTCCGGTATCCTGCTGAACAAGCTTCTGCAAAAAGAAGCAGTAAAAGATGCTTTTATCATGGAACTGCCGGCACTTAGATTTCCAAGCCTGAAGGGAATTCTAAGAAAAACATATCACAGGCTTTACTGGTTTCTCAAAGAATCACTGCTGGTTTTTGTATATGCCGCAGTTGCAATGTTTGCTGCTGATAAACTGGGAATTCTGGAAGCCGCCAAAAAAATCTTGAGTCCTCTTGTCGAAGGGCTCTTGGGGCTCCCCCTGGCCATGGTCGATGCTATTATCCTTTGCTTTGCCAGGCATGAAGCCGGCGCCGCCCTAGTCATAAATTTGGTAAGAAAAGGACAAATGGATTATGTGCAGTGTATCGTGGCAGTCCTGATTACCACGACTTTAGCTCCCTGTATCGCCAACATAATGGCGATGACAAAAGAAGTCGGGAGCAAGAATACCTTGGCCATGTTATGCGCAATCGCTATCAGCGCCTTTGCCGCTTCCGGGGCGTTGAATTGGGCGCTTAACACCCTTCTTTAAAGGTAGAGGAGTCTCTTTATGGATACCGAAAGGAGAGTAAAAGAAGAGTATCTTGAAAAATTGTGGGAGATGAAGGAACAGGGGCTGAGCACGGTTGACGATTTATCGCTAACCATGAGCAGCACCTTCGATGCCTGCCTGATCGATGGACTGGCCATGGACGGTCTGGTACAACTGGCCCAAGATAACGGAAAAATTACTTTAACGGGCGCGGGAGAAAACCGGGCACGTCAAATTATACGTGCTCACCGGATTGGAGAAAGGTTGATTTATGATATATTTGGCGGAGATTTTGAGAAGGGGGCCTGTGAGTTTGAACATACCAATACGGTTCAGATTATAGACGGTATTTGTACTCTGTTGGGTCATCCCCGGGAGTGCCCTCACGGCCTGCCGATACCCGACGGAGACTGCTGCCGCAATTCCGTCAAGATGACTCCTAATCTGGTCAGTCCCGTGACGGAGATGGAGATAGGTCAGTCGGCGCGCATAGCTTACATCAACGCCGATGACGACAGGCAGATGCACCGCCTCAACGGCCAACAGATCCGGCCCGGAACCGTCATCAAACTGCACCAGAAATACCCCTGCTTTGTGGTTGAATGCGAAAATGCGAACATTGCCCTGGATGATAAGATCGTTTCAAATATTTGCGTGTGGTCAAATGCGCCTCAAAAGCAGGCTAACAGGAAAAAACTCCAAGCCGTGGAAAAAAAACGCGGCAGTTGGTGGAGGAGGTGTTTGGGGCTGGGGAATTAAAATGAGTGCGGAGGCGCTGATTAGATGCTATACTATTAAACTGCACTGATAATAACATCTAAGGCGAAGGATAAAACTTATGAATATCGTAGCAGACGGAATAGGGGTCGCCCATGAGGCCGGAAAATACACTTGGGCAACAGTGGAATATTCGGGTCTGGTTTCGTACAGCATTGTCAAGAAGAGCTATGCGGCGTCAAAACGCATGTTCGAGGCCGGAAAATATGCCCGGGCAGCGGTGGAATACTCGGGTCTGGCCTCGTACAGTGTCGTCAAAAAGGGCTGTACGGCGTCAAAACGGATGTTTTTGAGGGTAGCCGGGCCAACGGCATGGGCCGTATCCAGACCGTTTGTTGTTGTCAAAAGTCAGACGGCCAAGGTCTTTAGAAAGATAGCACCCAAAAAAGAAGCGCTAAGGGACCTGGAAGAAAGGCTGATAAAGATCGAAAATTTAGGAGCGCCAGGCGACCTGGGGGGAAAGCTGATGAAGATCGAGGATAGATTGGCATATTTAGAAAAACATGGCATGACACGGACCTCACAAGCGGCCGTCCCCCAAAAAGATAAAAAATTAAGCGAGGACAAACGCTTTTTGCTGAAAGAGATTCTGCAAGCAACCAAAGCATTGAAAGATACGGAATAAGAAAGGATTAACTAAAATGAAAAAATCTAATGTGTTAAATGTCGGAATCGACCTGGGGACTTCACGCAGTGTCATCGCTGCTGACAACGGGATACGAACATTTGTTCCCAGCTTTGTGGGATTTCCTAAAGATGCCATTTCAAGAAAGTTGATTAGAAAGTATGTTGTCTTAGGCGAGGATGCCATCAGTCACCGGCTGGCGCTTGATCTATACAGACCATTTGACAAAGGTCAGCTCAAGTATGGCGAGGCTATTGAAAAAGAATCTGCCGACGTCATCAAGAAAGCCAAGCAGGTTGCCACTGAGCTCTTAAAGCACGTTGTTTCTCTTGTTTTAGAAGATGAAGAAGAGGAAAACTTGATCATTAGAGGCGTACTCGGTGCTCCCGCTTTGGCCAGCACGAAGAACAAAAAAAATCTGCTGGAGATAGCCGAAGGGGTGCTTGATGATGTGATGATAGTATCCGAACCGTTTGCCGTGGCTTACGGTCTCGATCTTTTTTCAAGTGCCCTTATCATAGATATTGGCGCAGGCACCGTTGACCTGTGCAGGATGCAGGGAACCATACCAACCGAAAATGACCAGATAACCACGCTAAAGGCCGGTGATCACGTTGACTCGGTTTTCCTCAAACTGATCCAGGAGAAGTACGAGGAGGCCGAATTCACGGTTTCCATGATTAAGAAGTTCAAAGAAGAAAACGCCGCCGTCTCATCACAAGATGACCGTGTTACCATAGAGCTTCCGGTTAAAGGCAAACCGGTGGAACATGATGTGACCGAGGAACTGCGCCAGGCCTGCCAGACGATTGTCCCGG